>NZ_JAQGMM010000240.1 GCF_028292365.1 Caballeronia sp. | reverse complement strand
CGTACGACCGGTGACACGCACGGCTTCATGAAAGCGATTGTCGACACGCAATCGGATCGCATCCTCGGCTTCACGATGCTCGGTTCGAACGCAGGCGAAGTGGTCGCGACAGTGCAGATGGCGATGCTCGGCAATCTTCCGTACACCGCTATCCGGGACGCGATCCTCTCGCATCCGACGATTGCAGAAGGGCTGAACATGTTGTTCGCGAGGATCCCTGAAAGAGCGTAGTCCGTAGAATCGCTTCAGCTACGCGCCCGTCCCGTCGATGCTCTCTGCACCAGCACGGGCGGGGGCGCTACGCGCATGGGCGTCTCGCAGTGGCCGCCGCTTTCGATCAACGCTTCGAGCAGCTCCACGGCCATCGCGGCGGCTGCATCGGTAGGGACCGCGACCGTCGATAACCCCGGTCGTGATTCGCGTGCCAGTTGAATATCGGTAATCCCGATCACCGACAAGTCGTCGGGAATGCGCATGCCGCGATCGGCTGCCGCATGCATCGCGCCCAGTGCAGGCAAATCATTGGTCGCGAAGAGCGCGGTCAGGTCCTCATGCTCCGTTAGCAATTCGCACGCGGCCTCGTAGCCGCCCTGGACGGCATCGCGGGTAAAACGCGCTTCCTGCGCCGGATGCTCCACGCCCGCCACCTTCAGCGTGTGGCAAAAGCCGGCGTATCGCGCGGCCTGCACGCCATCTGGCTGGCTCCCGATGATCGCGCCTATCCGTGTATGCCCCAGGTCCAGCAGATGTTGTGCGGCCAGCGCCCCAGCCGCAAAGAAATCGACCGCGACGCAAGGCAATCCCGGCGATATATCCGGCCGTTCCCACATGCACAGCACGACCGGCGTGCCGCGTGCACGCGTGGTGTGAAGATCGTCGAAAGCAATTCGTGAGTTCATCACAAGCACGCCTTCCGATAAAGTCCCCGCAATCTGATCCAGGTACGCGCGGCTGATCACGGGATCTTCGTTCGTATTACATACGATCAGAAATCGCCCGTTCTTGCGCGCTGCCCGTTCTGCCGCCAACGCGAACTCCGGATAAAACGGGTTGGCGATACTGGTCACCATCAACGCAAGAGTAGGCGCGCTTCCTTCGGCCAGCGCCCGTGCGGTCAGGTGCGGCCGATAGCCTAAAACCTCCACCGCATCGAGCACCCGCTGACGTGTCGCCGCGCCCACCTTGCCGCGCTTGCGCAGCACGTTGGAAACAGTCGCCGGCGTGACGCCGGCGCGTAAGGCAACCTCAGCCAAAGTAGTCATCGAAATCTCGAAACAGGGGTTAACGCACGCACAGCCGCGGGCACAACATCGGCCAAGTTCGGTGAACTATCGCTAGCTCGGCGGTTTCGTCCAAATATCCATGTCGTCGTCCATATTTTGGGATGGCTTCCCGGCATTTGTGTAAATCAGCCGACGCCGCTAGATTTGAGACCCAAGGCAGGTAAAAAAACACAGACGGAGACAGCCGGTCAAGGCGATCCCGAACACGGATCGTTTTTTCACTGGCAGAAGGTTAAGCGCTTAACCTTCCGTTGTCTCCCCGGTAAAACACGGAGACGTCGGCATGGCGAGCATCTCGTTACGATCGGTTCAAAAAGCGTACGGCGATCACGCACTCGTGATTCGCGATGTCGATCTTGAGATCGGCGAGCACGAATTCTGCGTATTCCTCGGCCCTTCGGGATGCGGCAAATCCACCTTGTTGCGCATGATCGCGGGTCTGGAAGACATCACGGACGGCGACCTGTATATCGACGGGAAACTCGTCAACGATGTGCCTGCCGCGCAGCGTGGCGTCGCGATGGTCTTCCAGAGCTACGCACTTTTTCCGCACATGACCGTCTACCAGAACATGGCGTTCGGCCTGACGCTCGCGAAGACACCAAAGGACGTGATTGACCGGAAAGTGAGGGAAGCCGCGCGCGTACTGCAACTGGAAGCGTTGCTTGAGCGCAGGCCGAAAGAGTTGTCCGGCGGCCAACGGCAGCGCGTGGCGATCGGCCGGGCAATTGTTCGGAGTCCGAGCGTGTTTCTCTTCGATGAACCGCTCTCCAATCTCGACGCCACATTGCGTGGCCAAACACGGGTCGAGATCGCGCGCCTGCACAAGCAGTTCAATACGGCTAGCGTTGTCTATGTGACGCATGACCAAATTGAAGCCATGACGCTCGCCGACAAAATCGTCCTGCTGCACGCGGGAGCTGACACGGCGAAGTACGGCAGCATCGCGCAAGTGGGAGCACCGCTCGAGTTGTATCACCGGCCGAGAAGCCGCTTTGTTGCGGGGTTTATCGGCTCGCCGCGAATGAACTTCCTGCCTGCGCGAGTGGTGTCAGGAAGTGCTGAAACCGTCACGATTCTCCTCGACGGAACGAACGAGCGAGTGGAGGTTCACGCTAACGGCGAGGCCTTGCGGCCCGATCAGGCCGTCACGCTCGGCATTCGGCCCGAGCATCTCGAACCGGCTGCAAACGACGGGTCGATTCAACAGATCAGCCGCACGGTGTCGCTGGTCGAACAACTCGGCGAGCACAGCTATCTGCATCTCGATCAACCGGGCGGAGCGGTGCTTATTGCCAAAGCGCCCGGCGACAAGACGCCACGTCAGGGCGAAAGCGTGACGTTTAACGTGCCACCTGCTTCCTGTCATCTCTTCACCGAAGACGGCTTTGCCGTCATGTCGGCAGCAGTCAAACAATTTGCGTAGGAGCGCACCGTATGCGTCTTGGAGTCTGTTATTACCCGGAACACTGGCCCGAATCGATGTGGAAGGACGATGCGGCGCGCATGAAAGCGCTGGGCATCGATCGCGTCCGGATTGCGGAGTTCGCGTGGAGTCGCATCGAGCCAACACCAGGTGAATACAACTGGGGCTGGCTGGATCGTGCAATCGATGTGCTCGCCGACGCAGGTCTGAAAGTCGTCATGTGCACGCCGACCGCGACGCCGCCGAAGTGGCTGATCGATCTTCATCCGGACATCCTTCCCGTTGGTGCCGATGGCCGTCCGCGTGCGTTCGGCTCGCGCCGGCACTACGATTTTTCATCGCCCTCGTACTTCGAGGCGTCGCAGAAAATTTGCACGGCTGTGGCTGAGCGTTACGGCAAGCATCCCGCCGTGGCGTTCTGGCAAACAGACAACGAGTTCGGCTGCCACAACACCGTAGTCAGCTATTCGCCGGCCGCGTTGCAGCGTTTTAGAGGATGGCTGAAGCATCGTTACGGCACGATCGACGCGCTTAACACGGCGTGGGGCACGGTCTTCTGGAGCATGGAATTCCGTAGCTTCGATGAAATTGATCTGCCCGTTGCCACCGTGACGGAAGCGCATCCGACGCATCGGCTGGATTACCGGCGCTTCGCCTCCGACGAAGTCGTGCGCTACAACCGCATGCAGACCGGGATCATTCGCGCGCATTCTCCGCAGCGGCCGGTCGCGCACAACTTCATGCAGCTATTCACCGAGTTCGATCACTACAAGGTGGCGGCCGACCTGGATATCGCGACATGGGACAGTTATCCGCTGGGCGCGCTGGAGGAGCAGTGGTTCGATCCGTCGATCAAGTCGAAGTGGCTGCGCACGGGTCATCCCGACTTCGCATCGTTTAATCATGATGTGTATCGCGGCATGTCGAAGCTGCCGTTCTGGGTGATGGAGCAGCAGCCGGGGCCCGTGAACTGGGCGCACTGGAATCCCGCGCCGCTGCCGGGCATGGTGCGTCTCTGGAGTTGGGAGGCATTCGCGCACGGAGCCGGGTGTGTATCGTATTTTCGGTGGCGGCAGGCGCCGTTCGCGCAGGAACAGATGCATGCGGGTCTGAACACGCCGGACAACCAGCTCGATTTGGGCGGCGCGGAAGCGTCAGTGGTAGCGAAGGAAATCGAGCAGGTGCTGGAAGCGGACGGCGAGTCCAAAGTCTCCACCAAAGTTGCACTTGTTTGGGATTACGAAGCAAAGTGGTTATTCGAGATTCATCCACAAGGCGCCGATTTTCA
>NZ_JAQGMM010000225.1 GCF_028292365.1 Caballeronia sp. | reverse complement strand
CGTTGGTGAAGCGCTCGCGCCGGGTTGCGTCTACGACAGTAACCGCTATACCCTCTTCGCCATGTTGCGCCGGATGAACGTGGAACCGGTCGATCTGGGGATTGTGCGTGACGATCGCGTATCGCTTGAACGGGCTTTGCGTCAGGCTACGCAGGATGCCGACGTGGTGATCAGTTCGGGTGGCGTATCTGTGGGAGACGCTGACTTCACGCGTGACCTGATGAACGCGCTCGGCGACGTGGCGTTCTGGAAAATCGCGATGCGTCCCGGCCGGCCACTCGCGTTTGGCCGCCTGTGGTCGGGCAAGCGTCCGGGCGAAGGCGAATCGGCGTTGTTTTTTGGCTTGCCGGGCAATCCCGTTGCGGTGATGGCAACGTTTTATTTCATCGTGCGCGAGGCGCTGCTCGCCATGTCAGGCGCGACGCCGCATGCGCTGCCGTTGATATCGGCAACGAGTTCGCGGTCGATCAGCAAACGCGCCGGACGCACGGAGTTTCAACGCGGTATTGCACGCCGGGACACCGCCGGGCACTGGCATGTGGTGACAACCGGGCCGCAAGGTTCGGGCGTGCTGAGTTCAATGAGCGAAGCCAATTGCTTCATTGTCCTGAAGCACGACGCAGGAGATATCGATGCAAGAGACAGCGTGGATATCCTGCCATTCGACGGCCTGATCTAGTTTCAAAGGCTTTTCGACAACCTGCTTGAAGAACCTGTACCTCAAGAACTGAACCGCGGCGCCGTCATGACCTGAGCGGCTAAAACGGACGGTTCGAATGCATTGCACTATGACTGACGGGGCTTTTCCTTCATGAAAAAACAGATTTCGTTCATCGCGCCGGGACAAACGGCCAAAGCACTGATTCTCGTGTACCTGACCTTCAGCGTACCGATCGTGTTGCTCGGCGTGCTGGTTGCGTTCTTCCGATACGGCTCAGTCGAGCTGAGCACCGTGACAAGCGCGTTGCTGCTCAATGCCATTCTTGGCTTCATCTTGCTCTGGATTGCGTGCCACGCGTACAACTGGGTGGCGTCGCGATTCGGCGGCATTGAGATCGTCTTGTCCGACGCGCCGGAAGAGGCATGATGAGCACTCAGATCCGACCCGCAGCACCCGCCGATGTCGGCGCGATCTTTAGTTTGATGCTCGAGCTTGCCGAGTTTGAAAAGCTTATGCACATGTTCATCGCAACCGAAGGCGGCGTGCACGACGCGTTGTTCGGCGCGCGGCCGTGCGCCGAAGCGCTGGTGGCCGAAGAAGACGGACAGATAGTGAGCTACGCGCTGTTCTTCCAGAACTATTCAACCTTTCTCGGCAAGCGCGGGCTGTATCTGGAAGACCTGTACGTGAAACCGGATCTTCGCGGTAGCGGACTTGGCACAAAGATGCTGCGTGCCTTGGCTGCGCTTGCGGTAGAACGTCAGTGCGGCCGCTTCGAATGGACCGTGCTGGATTGGAACGAAAACGCCATCGGCTTCTACGAGAAGATGGGCGCAACCGTGCTGCCCGACTGGCGCATCGTACGCATCACCGGCGACGCACTAGCTACTCTGGCTTCGCCCGCTGCTGTTTGAGCTAAGCGCCGGGTTCTTCACGTTCCGCCGGTTCCTCACGTTCGTCCCCGAGCAGGTTGGCCACCTGCTCGCCCGGTAATGCTTCCACGTCACGTAGTTTCTTGCTCATCTGCCGCGTACGCGTTTCCGCCGATTCAATGGAACGCGTCACCGCCTCAAGCTGCGATCGCGTCTTCGACAGCACTTCGCCAAACTTCCTGAACTCCGTTTTCACTGCGCCGAGCACTTGCCAGACTTCACTGGAACGCTGCTCGATTGCCAGCGTCCTGAAACCCATCTGCAGGCTGTTCAGCAACGCAGTCAACGTTGTCGGCCCCGTCACGCTGACCCGGTATTCCCGCTGCAGAAAATCGGTCAACCCGGGACGACGCAGGATTTCCGCATACAGGCCCTCCGTCGGCAGGAACAACAACGCGAAGTCCGTGGTGTGCGGAGGCGCAACATACTTCTGAGCGATGGCCTTCGCTTCCGCACGAATGCGGCCTTCCAGCGCACGTGATGCTTCCTCGACTGCCACCACATCTGCTCGATCCTGCGCATCGATCAGCCGCTCATAGTCCTCGCGCGGAAACTTGGCGTCGATAGGCAGCCACACCGGCGTAGCCACCGCATTAGCGCCGCTCTGGCCAGGTGCGTCGTGACGGCCGGGCAGCTTGATCGCGAACTCCACGCGGTCGTTGCTCTTCGGGATGGTTGCGACATTCTTCGCGTACTGGTCGGGCGTCAACAACTGTTCGAGCAACGATTCGAGCTGCACTTCGCCCCACGTTCCACGCGTCTTGACGTTGGTCAGCACCTTCTTCAAGTCGCCGACACCCGCCGCCAGGGTCTGCATTTCCCCCAATCCGCGATGCACCTGTTCCAGCCGGTCCGACACCAGCTTGAACGATTCACCAAGCCGTTGTTCGAGCGTGGCGTGCAGCTTTTCGTCGACGGTACGGCGCATTTCTTCGAGCTTCGCCGCGTTGTTCGCTTCGATATCCTTCAGCCGCGCTTCGAGCGTGGCGCGCACTTCGCTCAAACGACGGTCATTCGACTCCGACATCTGCGCGAGCTGCAACGTGAGCGCATCGCCAAAACGCTTCAGCGCCTGGCTTTGTTCATCGCGTGCGTGCTGGCCTTGCAACGCGTTGCTTTCCGTCAACGTGACCAGTTGCCGGGAGAACGCTTCAAGCTGCGCGTTCTGGACGTTCGCCATACTCGCGAGTTGGGTTGCGAGCGTCTGCTGGAATTGAGCGAACGCTGTGCCCGCCTCGGTACGCGACGCGCGGGACGTCTCTGTGACTTCACCCCTCACGTTGCGTTCGAGCCGCTCCTGAGCGCGCGCGTGCGCTTCTCCCATATCGATGATCCGATCGGCAAGCGCCTCGAACTGCTCCTCGACCTCTGTTCCGCGCTTCGGCCGCAGCAATAGCACCAACGCGATCACCAGAGCGATCGCGAGGACAGCGACACCCACGCCCAACAGCAACAACATGGTCATTTCTTCAGGACCTTCGGATTGATCGGGTTCGGCGGATTGCCCGCGCGCGGCCCTTCACCCAGCGCGGCGATCAGATTGTCCGCGGCGAGATTGGCCATGGCACGGCGCGTGGATTCGGTCGCGCTGGCAATATGCGGCGTAAGCACCACGTTCGACACCGTCAGGAAATCTCGATTGAAATTCGGCTCGCCTTCGAACACGTCGAGTCCCGCCGCCGCGATGGTCTTGTTGCGCAACGCCTGGATCAGCGCGGCGTCGTCGACAATCCCACCGCGTGCGATGTTGGTCAGCGTAGCTGTAGGTTTCATGCTTGCCAGTTCCGCCGCGCCGATGGTGTGGTGATTCTCGGCGGTGTACGGCAGCACCAGCACAACGTGATCGGCGCGCTTCAGCAAGTCCGCCTTCGATACATACTCGGCGTTCAGTTCCGTCTCGATCTCAGGCGCGACGCGCGAACGGTTGTGATAGATCACGCGCATGTTGAACCCGCGCGCGCGCCGGGCGAGCGCCTGGCCAATACGCCCCATGCCAAGCACGCCGAGCGTCGAGCCGCATACGTCGGTACCAAGGAACGCGTCGTAGGACCATGTGCCCCACTTGCCCGCGCGCAGGAAGTGCTCCGATTCCGCAATACGCCGTGCGGCCGCCATCATCAGCGCCCAGCCGAAGTCCGCCGTGCTTTCGTTCAATACGTCCGGTGTATTGGTGCCGAGCACGCCGTGCGCGTTCAACGCCTGCATGTCAAAGTTGTTGTAACCCACGGCCATGTTCGACACGACCTTCAGATTCGGCGCGCCTTCCAGGACCTTCGCAGTGACGGGATCGCCTGCAAGCAAAGCGCCGTCGCGATCAGCCATGCGGCGCGCGAATTCGTCGGTGCTAAGCGGTGCGCCCGGATTGGCATCGACTTCAAAATACTGCCGGAGACGTTCGATCACGTCTGGAAAAATGGGGCGGGCAACCAGTACTTTCTTCATCGACTTTCTCCTAAAAGAACAACCATCCAGTAAGCAGGAACAAGGGCAGCAAGATGACTGCCGACCAGCCGAGATACGCGAAGAATCCGGGCATGACAATGCCGCGTGACTCTGCAATTGCCTTGACCATGAAGTTGGGCGCATTGCCGATATAGCTGTTTGCGCCCATGAACACGGCGCCCGCCGAGATGGCGGCGAGCGTGGAGGCGCCGGTCGTCATCAGGGTTGGTGCATCACCGCCGGCGAGGTTGAAGAACACGAGATAAGTCGGCGCGTTGTCGAGGAACGACGACAGCAGGCCGGTCGCCCAGAAGTACGCAATGTCGATGGGTTTGCCGCTTGCATCGGTCACCATGTGGACGATGCCGGCGAACGCACCGTCAGCACCCGCGCGCAGGATCATGATCACGGGCGCGATGGTGATGAAGATGGCGGCAAACAACTTCGCGACTTCTTCAATGGGCGCCCAGTTGAACGCGTTGCCCGCACGCGCGCTTTTCGGTGTGAGCGCGAGCGACAGGAGTGAGACCGCGACAAGCAGGACATCGCGCACGGCGTTCTGCAATGCGACGTGCGTACCGAATACGTCGAACTCGATGCCCGGCTTCCACAAGCCGCTCATCAGCACCAGCGCGACCACCGCCGCGAGCAGGACGAAATTGATCTTGCCGTCCACGCTCAATGGCGTTTTCACCTCGCTCCTATGCACCACCTTTTCCTTGGTGAAGTAATAGCGATCGAGCGCGTAGAAAAGCGCCAGCAGAATCACGCAGATGAAGAGCGTTGGCGCGGCGAGATGCACCGTGGTCCAGAAAAAGCTCACACCATTCAGGAAACCGAGGAACAGCGGCGGGTCTCCAAGCGGCGAGAGCGCCCCCCCAGCGTTGGCCACAAGAAAAATAAAGAACACCACGCGATGCACAACGTGCTTGCAATGTTCATTGGCGCGCAGCAGCGGGCGAATCAGCAGCATGGCTGCACCCGTTGTGCCCATGATGCTGGCGAGCAACGTGCCAAGCGCGAGCAGCCCGGTATTCAGGCGCGGGGATCCGTGCAGGTCGCCATGCAGGCAAATGCCGCCCGCGACCGTGAACAGCGCCGTCAGCAGGATGATGAACGGTACATACTCTTCCAGCATGGCATGCACGAAGGTCGCGAACGCAACCTGCGTACCGAAGCCAACTGCAAAAGGTACAAGGAACACGAGCGCCCAGGCCGCCGATATCTTGCCGAAGTGACGATGCCAGGCATGCGGCGCGATCAGCGGAACGATCGCGATGGACAACAGGATGCCGGCGAACGGTAGTGCCCACAGCGGAGACAGCGTGGCGCCGTTGAGCGATGCCGCGGATGCGGTCAAGGGCAGCAAGAGCAGCACCAGGCCCTGCCATAAGCGTCGCCTGTTTACGGACGTACTCATGCGGGAATGTTACCGGTTACGGCTGCATCCGGAGCATGCAGCCGTAAGCCCTGGTCGCTTGAATTCCGGCGTACGGCCGATGATTTCATGATGCTGTCCTCGTTGGCCTGTGCGTCGTGGCCGATGTGTCAATCAAGGACTCGATTATAACGAGCGCACCCACTCGAACACCCTCGACCGAACGGCTAACGCTGAGCAGCATCGACCCTCAAGAACACCTGCCCGGGTTACAGTTCATCCACGGGTTTAGCGATGTCGAACACCTGGCGCAGGTAGGCCAGGTAAGCCTGGTCGTCGCACATGTTCTTGCCGGGGGAATCGGATAGTTTGGCCACAGGCTGGCCGTTGCAGCGAACCATCTTGATCACGATCTGCAACGGCTGATAGCCAAGGTCGTTGGTCAGGTTGGTGCCCACGCCGAAGGCGAGCTGACAGCGGCCATGGAAACGTTCGTAGAGACGCAGGACCTTCGGAATGTCGAGTGCGTCGGAGAACACCAGTACCTTGGTGCGCGGATCGCATCGATTCTCCTCGTAGTGGCGGATGAGGCGCTCACCCCAGTCGAACGGGTCGCCGGAGTCGTGTCGGGCGCCGTCGAAGAGCTTGCAGAAGTACATGTCGAAGTCGTTCAGGAACGCCTTCATTCCGTAGACGTCGGAGAGCGCAATACCCAGATCGCCGCGATACTCCTTCGCCCACATCTCGAAGCCGAAGATCTGTGAATCGCGCAGCCGTGGGCCGAGCGCCTGGCAAGCCTGCAGGTATTCATGCGCCATGGTGCCGAGCGGACGCAAGCCGTGCTTCATCGCGTAGTAGACGTTGCTCGTACCCGTGAATTGATCGCCCAGGCCTTCCTTCAGCTTGAGGATGACCTCCTCATGCCATTGCTTGGAAAAACGCCGGCGGGTGCCGTAGTCGGCGATCTTGCAGTCGGCAACTTCGGGACGGCCGCCGAGCAACTGAATTTTGTCGTGCAGGCGGTCACGGCCGGTGTCGAAGGTCGGGTCGCGTTGCGTGTTGCGGAAATAGACCTCATTGACAATCGCGAGGATCGGAATCTCGAACAAGATGGTGTGCAGCCACGGGCCAATAATATCTATGTCGATCTCGCCATTCTTCTTGGCGGAGGGCTTGATCGTGATGGACTTCTCGTTGAGATGAAAGAGCGCGAGGAAGTCGATGAAATCGCTCTTGATGAAGCGCATCCGGCGAAGGTATTCGAGTTCCTCTTCCTTGAAGCGCAGATGGCAGAGCTGGCGCACTTCGTCGCGTATCTCATCTATATACGGCACGAGATCGACATCCGGCGTGCGGCAGCGGAACTTGTATTCCGCGTGTGCTGCCGGGAAGTGATGCAGCACGACCTGCATCATCGTGAACTTGTAGAGATCGGTATCGAGCAGCGAATGGATAATCATGGTTCCAGACGAACGGCTAGGAAAACGAGTAAAGGCGCGAGTAGAACCGCCCACAAGCGCGCGGATAAAACCGCAAACGGACCTGGCGCGCCCCAATGCACTGGCTGCTTCGCCCCCGGCGGCCTCCAGTGCATGTTACCCGAAGTGTCCGCCCGGAGCGGCGCGCCCACTCTGCCAAAACACGCCGGACAGCGGGCGCGCGTGAGCCCGCGGGCGCCCCATAAACAAATCACTAAACGATATAAGGCCTTCTAACCGGGGGGCGCGCTCAAATATACCGGTACGCTACAATATCGGTTTCGGCGCGCAGATCGTGCACAGTCGGGTTATATAGTTAGGCTAAAGCTCTCAAGGCTCTATATCCCAGCCCCGAATAGAGACTCTCAGTTAGAGACGCTCGGTTCGCTGGTTGGACCCTGACATTCATGTCGCCCTCGCCGCCTCCCCACGAATTCCGTACGCAGGAGCCTGAATGACTCACGTTGTGACCGAAAGCTGCATTAAGTGCCGCTATACCGATTGCGTGGACGTGTGCCCGGTGGATTGCTTCCGCGAAGGTCCGAACTTCCTCTCGATCGATCCTGATGAGTGCATCGATTGCGCCGTTTGCGTCGCCGAATGCCCGGTCAATGCAATCTATGCCGAAGAGGATGTCCCCGGTGATCAGCAGCACTTCATTGAACTGAACGCCGAACTGTCGCGCGGCTGGCCGAGCATCACCAAGACCAAGGCGCCGTTGCCCGAAGCCGACGAGTTCAAAGACGTGAAAGAGAAGCTTGAGCTGCTGGCGCGTTGAGGCCAAGAGGCCGCACGTCATCGCATCGTGAGTAACGCTTCGCTTGTTTGTAACTTTTTGAATTGAGATGAACGCAGGGTGTTGACAGGCTAGATTCCCCTCCATATAATTTCGTTTCTCTGCTGCAGATGTTCCTCGATAGCTCAGTTGGTAGAGCGCCGGACTGTTAATCCGTAGGTCCCTGGTTCGAGCCCAGGTCGAGGAGCCAAAAAGATTTCAGCTCGAAAAGCCCAATCGAAAGATTGGGCTTTTTGCATTCTGGCGCGGAATTACGCAGCAATCTTGAGATCGTAAATGCGGCCCGGGATCGATGCCACCCATAGCGCCATCGATCAATCAGGACAATTGAACATATAGCAGCCCGGTCAACGCAGCGCCCTCCCGCACCTCTCCCTTTCAATCAGATCACCCAATTCACCCAATCTTTAAAATTGATAGTCGTCAGACAACGGTATAATCTGGCTATCCACCGCAACTCCGTACTACGACACTGCCAACCGGCTGACCCAAGGAGCGTTTCTGATGGTCGAATCCCTCACATCCGTCGTAACACCCCGACGCGCCCGAAACCTGGCGGAGAGCGTGTTCGACTACGTGATCGAACAGATCGAATCCGCTGCGCTGAAGCCGGGCGACAAACTCCCCACCGAAGCGAAACTCATGCTGACGCTCGGCGTGAGCCGTACCGTTGTGCGTGAAGGCATTTCCCGCTTGCAGGCGAACGAGGTTATCGAAACACGTCATGGGATTGGCAGTTTCGTGCTGGAACCGCGTCGCGAAAAACTGGGCATCGATATGGTGCCGGCCACCACGTTGCGTGACGTGTTGTCCGTGCTCGAGTTGCGCATCAGCCTGGAAACCGAATGTGCCGGCCTGGCCGCACAACGCGCGCAACCGGAAGATCTCGTGCGCATGCGCGCGGCGCTCGACGCAATAGAAGCCACCAGCCGCAACGGCAGCGACAGCGTCGCGGCCGATCTCCAGTTCCACATCGCGCTCGCCCGGGCGACCGGCAACCGCTATTTCGTCGATATCCTGACCCAGATGGGCAGCGCCCTGATCCCACGCAACCGCATCGATTCAGCGGGAATCGCGAAGGCCGATCCGAAGGCGTACGTCTCGCTGGTCAATCTTGAGCACGAGAGCATTCTCGAAGCCATCACGCGACGCGACGCCGAAAGCGCGCGCGCCGCCATGCGCATGCATTTGTCGAACAGCCGGGAACGCCTGCGCCGCGCGAACCAGTCAAGCGAAGCGGCCGGCTAACAACAGCTCGTGTAGCGACCGAGCAGTCGTCGCCAGCCGAGGTCTGGACGACGCGCATCCCATCTCTCAAGTGGGCGCCTGCAGCAGGCGCCCACCCCTCTAAAAGCGAATCTTTCAAGATCAATCATCTTGTCTGACGTCCGACTTTAATTCATAATCTCGTCATCACAATCGATGAAAATTACATCTCGTTCATCTACAACCGATGAGCGATCCCGGGTTAACACCCATTTTGACGATCCTCATACCCCTTTTAAAATGTCATCAGACAACGTATCACACGCTGGAACGTGCGAATCTGCTCGCTATCGCTTAGCCCTATGAGCGGTTGCATCGATAACCCGGACTAACCGGGATGTCATCCGGAGATGAATTTTTGTGACGCCCGATTTCGCCCTATCGACATCCGACGCGCTGACATCGGCGGCGTCGAAAGTTAAGCGCCACGTGCTGCCGCTATTCCTGATCATGTTCATTGCGAACTACATCGACCGGGTGAATATCGGCTTCGTCAACACGCATATGCAGACGGACCTGGGTATTGGCGCAGCGGCCTACGGGTTGGGGAGCGGCTTGTTTTTCATCGGCTACGCGTTGTTCGAAGTGCCGTCGAATGTGCTGATGGCGCGCTTCGGCGCACGTGCGTGGCTCACACGGATCATGTTCACCTGGGGCTTGGTCGCGGGCGCCATGGCCTTCACCTGGAACGACACGTCGTTCTATGTCATGCGGTTCTTGTTGGGCGTGGCCGAAGCCGGCTTTTTCCCTGGCGTGGTGTATTACTTCACGCAATGGTTGCCGCAAAAGGAGCGTGGTAAAGCGGTCGCGATCTTTCTGGGCGGCTCGGCATTGGCGTCGGTGTTATCGGGACCCGTCTCAGGCGCCCTGCTCTCGATACGCGGCTTCGGCCTGCATGGCTGGCAGTGGATGTTCCTGGTCGAAGGCCTGTTTTCAATCCTGCTGTGCGGCGTGAGCTGGTTCATGCTTAAGTCCCATCCCCGCGATGCCAAATGGCTCACCGCGCAAGAACAACAGGCGCTGAGCACCGCGATTGCCCGCGAACAGGCGGAACGGGAAGCGGCCGGCAACGCGCATCTGCCGATCACAAAATTGTTGAAAGACCCGCAGATCGTGCTGTTCTGCGTGCTGTATTTCGCGATCCAGTTGACCATTTATGCAGCAACCTTCTGGCTGCCGACCATCATCCGCAAGATGGGCGGCCTGAGCGATTTCCAGGTCGGCCTCTATAACGCCGTGCCGTGGCTGATCGCCATGTTCGCGATGTATTGCTTCGCGATGCTGTCGGCGAAATGGCGCTTCCAGCAAGCGTGGCTTGCGCTCGCGCTGGTCATTGCCGCCTGCGGACTGTTTGCATCGACGTCGGCGAATCCGGTGTTTTCGTTCGTCGCCATTTGCTTTTCTGCAATCGGTTTCAAAGCGGCGGCGTCGCTGTTCTGGCCGCTGCCGCAGGGATACCTCGATGTACGCGTCGCGGCCGGCGTGATTGCGCTGATCAACTCTGTCGGCAATCTGGGCGGCTTTTTTGCGCCGGCAGCGTTCGGTTATCTGCAGCAACACACGGGCTCGATCTCCGGCGGTCTGTATGGGCTGGGGATTGCTTCGATCATCGCGGCCGTTATCGCGTTTTTCGCAAAGGACCGGTTGACCGGCCGGCCTGAAAACGCCATCGAACCGAATCCAACGCGCGTCGCTTAAGCGCTCCCTCACGAGCCCTCGTTCAACTCATGCCAACCACGTCCATGTCCACGAACCCAAGCGTTTCAACCGCTGCGAACGCCACGCCCACCGTCATTGAACTGCGCGTGATCCCGGTTGCCGGCCGCGACAGCATGTTGCTGAACCTGAGCGGCGCGCATGGCCCGTTCTTCACGCGCAACATCGTGATCCTGCGCGACAGCGCGGGCCACACCGGCGTGGGCGAAGTGCCGGGCGGCGAGAGCATCCGCAAGACGATCGACGACGCGCGTCCGCTCGTCGTCGGCCAGTCGATCGGCAATCTGCACGCCGTGCTCAACACCACGCGCAAGCAATTCGCGGATCGCGATGCAGGCGGACGCGGCACACAGACCTTCGACCTGCGCACGACCATCCATGCCGTGACGGGGCTCGAAGCCGCATTGCTCGACTTGCTCGGCCAGCATCTGGGCGTGCCCGTCGCCGCGTTGCTCGGCGAAGGCCAGCAACGCGATGAAGTGGAAATGCTCGGCTACCTGTTTTATATCGGCGACAGAAACAAGACCGACCTGCCCTACTCCGCCGGTACAAACGCCACCGATGACTGGACCCGCCTGCGCAATGAAGAAGCGATGACGCCGGAAGCCGTCGTACGGCTAGCGGAAGCCGCGCACGCGCGCTATGGCTTCAACGACTTCAAACTGAAGGGCGGCGTGCTTTCGGGCGATGCCGAAATCGAAGCGGTCACGGCGATCGCCGAACGCTTCCCCAACGCCCGCGTGACGCTCGACCCGAACGGCGCGTGGTCGCTGTCCGAAGCCGTGCGCCTGTGCCGCGACCAGCATCACGTACTCGCCTACGCCGAGGACCCGTGCGGTGCCGAAAACGGTTATTCCGGCCGCGAGGTCATGGCTGAATTCCGCCGCGCCACGGGGTTGCCGACCGCGACCAATATGATCGCGACCGACTGGCGCCAGATGGGCCACGCGATTCAGTTGCAATCGGTGGATATCCCCCTCGCCGATCCGCATTTCTGGACGATGCAAGGTTCCGTGCGCGTGGCGCAAATGTGCAACGAGTGGGGCTTGACGTGGGGCTCGCACTCGAACAATCACTTCGACATTTCGCTCGCCATGTTCACGCACGTCGCAGCGGCGGCGCCGGGCAAGATCACTGCCATCGATACCCACTGGATCTGGCAGGACGGCCAGCGCCTCACGCGCGAGCCGCTGCAGATTGTGGGCGGCCGAGTGAAGGTACCGGCGCGGCCGGGACTGGGCGTGGATATCGATATGGACGAACTCGATAAAGCGCACGCGCTGTATCGGGAGCACGGTCTCGGCGCCCGCGACGACGCCATCGCGATGCAATACCTGATCCCGAACTGGACCTTCGACAACAAGCGCCCGTGCCTCGTGCGCTGATTTTCTTCAATGCAGCGACTTACCCAAAAACCAATTCACGACCAACCATGACAACACCTCAAGAGCTCAAGCAAATCGTTTCCGAAGGGCTGCTGTCCTTTCCGCTGACCGACTTCGACGAACAAGGCGACTTCCGTGCCGACACTTATGCTGCGCGTCTGGAATGGCTTGCGCCGTATGGCGCGACGGCATTGTTCGCGGCCGGCGGCACAGGTGAATTCTTCTCGCTGACGCACAGCGAATATTCGAACGTGATTCGCACGGCGACGGAAACGTGTAAAGGCAAGGTGCCGATCCTCGCCGGTGCAGGCGGTGCAACGCGGGTTGCGATTGCTTATGCGCAGGAAGCCGAACGGCTTGGCGCAAACGGCATTTTGCTGATGCCGCATTACCTGACCGAAGCCAGCCAGGAAGGCATTGCCGCGCACGTCGAACAGGTGTGCAAGGCGGTGAAGAACATGGGCGTGATCGTGTATAACCGCGCCAATTCGAAGCTCAACGCCGACATGCTCGAACGCCTCGCCGATAGCTGCCCGAACCTGATCGGCTTCAAGGACGGTGTAGGCGAGATTGAAAACATGGTGACGATCCGTCGCCGGC
>NZ_JAQGMM010000151.1 GCF_028292365.1 Caballeronia sp. | reverse complement strand
GCCGGAGTTCCTGAATCGTATCGACGACGTCGTGGTGTTTCATTCGCTCGACCGCGAGAACATTCAGTCGATCGCGAAGATCCAGTTGCAGCGGCTGCATGAACGGCTGGCGAAGCTGGAGATGCAACTCGACGTGTCCGATGCCGCGCTGGAACACATCGGCCAAGTGGGTTACGACCCGGTGTTTGGTGCTCGGCCGTTGAAGCGCGCGATCCAGCAGCAGATCGAGAACCCGGTCGCGAAGCTGATTTTGGCCGGCAAGTTCGGACCGAAGGACGTGATCCCTGTCGATATGCGGGATGGCGAGCTGGTGTTCGATCGCGTCGTGCACTAAACGACGCTTGCTGGATCTATGCCAGTCTTGATGGACTGTTGCCGTTGAGGAACGCCCGACGAAGTTTGTCGGGCGTTTTTTATCGTAAGCGGTGGTTGGGCATGGTCAGGCTTGCCCGGGTTAACCTGATTCGCAGTGCACAAGTACCGTGCTAACCTTCATAGAATTTATCTGACGTCTGATCTGGATATGGCGCATTGGCCATGTGAACTACAAATACAGGTAGAAGATTATTATCTGACGTCTGATCTCATTGTTAACCCAACATCAAAATCTCCATGACAAAACTCCAGATGCTGTTGGCAGCGACCGTTGTGTGCGCCGCATCGGTCAACGTTCACGCAAAGAGCGGCGATCAGGCGTCGCTCGACACTGCCGTCCAGCGCTTGCACGCCGCAATGATCGCCGCCAACGGCGACGAACTGAAGGCACTCACCGCCAGCACCTTGAGCTACGGTCACTCGAACGGAGCAGTCCAGAATCAACAGGTTTATATCGATACGCTCACGAGCGGCCAGACGCACTATCGGCGAATCGACCTGACCAAGCCGAGCACGACGCTAGCCGGCGATAACGCGATTGTGCGCGATCATTTTTCGACGACGGTCGAAAGCGGCGGCAAGAAGACCGATGTCGAACTGGATCAGCTAATGGTGTGGAAGAAGTCCGGGAAGGGCTGGAAGTTGCTGGCCCGCCAAGGCTACAAATATTGAAGCCGGATACACGAGCCGGGGAACCAAAGGCCTGAGCGCCGAGACTCGTCGCACCAACAAAAAGGGGCAACAGATCACTCCGTTGCCCCTTTTTGCTTCTTTTACTACTTCCTAAAACCGGGCGAAAACCACTTACGCCTTCGGTTCTTCGCTCTTGCCGAACAGGCCCGCCAGACCGCCAAGGCCACCAAGAGACCCCAGCAAGCTGCCTACGTCCAGCTTGCCGTCTGCTGGCACCTGGCCGTCCGGCGTCGCTTGGTTCACGAGATGCGGCAACACTGAAGCCAGGATGCCGGAAACCTGGTCGCCGGACAGGCCAGCTTTCTGCGCCATCTGGCTGACCGCATCCGAACCGAGTACGTTGGTTACGGTGTCCGAACTGATGGGTTTGTTTTCACCGTTGCTGATCCACGACGAGACGATATCGCCCGCGCCATTTTCATGGAATCGCTGAATCAAGCCGTTCAGGCCGCCGGGCTGGTTGTTGACGAATTCCATCGCAATCGCGACTAGGCCGGACTGTGCGCCGCCGCCTTGAGACGAGTTGCCGAAGGAGGAGGCGAGGGTATCGAGTAGGCTCATGGCTGTCTCACTTGAAAACGATGCTGGTTAAATGCCGTCCGGCGTCATGCCGGTTTGCCAGTGCCGGACGGAAAACGTGCCGTTCGTTGAGGAACGGCCAGACTGTTTCTGCTGCAAGGCGACCTGGGCGGCATGAATTCGAGCTGTGCGTTGATGGCCATTTCACGCTCGGGATTCAGCGCCGAAGCGCGTCGCCGTCCTCAGGTTGCTGCCGCGTCGCTGGCGGCTTTCTTTTTCTTGGACTTCTTCGACGCCTTGGCGCCGCTCGCTCCTGACGCCGCGTCGGCCGTCGCTGTGGGCGCCGTACTCGTCGCCGTACTTGAGCTAGCTGCCGCGCTGGCCTTGGCTTTTTTACCCTTCTTGCCCTTGGTAGTGGAAGCCGCGTCCGGCGTCGCTGCGGGCGTCGCTGCCGGCGTCGTGGCCGTGGTCGCAGCGGGTGATGTAGCGGCGGTTGCGGCGGTGGAAGACTTCACCGTCGATTTCGCGGGCGTTGCGGTGTCCGCGTTGGTCACTGTCCGTGACTTGCCGGCCTTCAAACCCGCGGGCGGCGCGGATGATCCGCCGATCGTCAGCCCGGCCTGCTCCAGGTTCGTCACGGACTTCGTGCCGAGGCCTTTCACGCGGCTGGCGAGATCGTCGGCATCCTTGAACGGGCCATTCTTCGTCCGTTCGTCGATGATCGCCTTCGACTTTACCGGCCCAAGCCCCTTTACCGCTTCAAGGGAGGTTTGGTCCGCCGTATTGACGTCGACAGCCGCGAACGCGGCGCCTATGGACAACGCGAGGGCCAGACACAGCATCAACAGCTTTTTAAGCATGACAAGTGCTCCAGGTTGAAAAATAAAAAGAGGAATCGATGCCGGCCTAACTGGAGCTTGGCCAGAAAGTCCAACAAGCATAGGACAAAATGCGGGTCAGGATAATGGCAGCGACCCCCGTCCGGTGTGAGCGGGATTATTTTTTACAACATCACTGGCTATTATTTTGCCGGTTGTACCCAATCCGCTCGCTAGTTTCAATTCCGTTTAGCGATTATCACCAGACTCATGGCGGATGAGGGCGGGTCAGTCCAGATTTAACATTTCCGGATATAAGCTTGTCGGAATTGACGCGCTCGTTGCGCGAATGCCGGGTTTGATCCTTCGCGTTTAAGCCTTCGGGTCTAAGCTTATTAACCCTTTGTCTTGATTTTCGCAAACGCGCCGCGTACTTCGAATTTCACGGAATCGACGACTACGCCTTGGCGGTCGATCAGTTCCAGCGTGTGATGCCCCGGCCAAGGCAACCATGCCATTCGTGTCGTGTTAGTTGAGCGAGAAGGACCGGCCAACTTGCCGTCAAGCCGCCACACGCTGCCCGCCGGCGCGCTTTGGGCGCTCTCGAACCAGATCCGCTGGCGCGCGGCGGGAATATCGGGATCGAGCGCGAAAATAGTGCCGTCGGTGGGAGACGCGATCCGGGCCGTGCCGTTACGTACGGCCGCGCCTTCCGCATTCGACGACAACGCGATCCGTGACATTTGCGTGCCGCTCAGGAACCAGTCGTCGCGCGCCGGCTCGATATCATTTTGATAAACGATTTTCGTCTGCACCACGCCCGGTGGCGCGACTGGTGCGCGGCTCGGGGTACGCCGGTGCAGGTAATTCATTAATGCAGCCCACACAGGCGCGGCCCCGGTGACGCCGGAGACATCCCACATTGGCGCACCGTCCGCGTTGCCTACCCACACGCCCACCGCATAACGCGACGTGTAGCCGACCGCCCAGTTATCGCGCATGTCCTTGCTCGTGCCGGTTTTCACGGCGCTGAAAAAGCGCGTGGCGAGGACGCTGTCGAAACCGAAGGTGCGTGTGCGCGCGTTGTTATCGGCGAGGATGTTCGTCACGATAAAGCTCGCTTGCGGACTGAAAACTCGCGTGCCGGATGTAGCGGCGGTATGCGTCGGCAAGTCGGACATCGGCCCAGTGAGGCCGCTGTTCGCGAGCGTCCGGTACGCGTTCGTAAGTGTCGCGAGCGTCACATCGGCGCTGCCTAGCGCGAGACTGAAGCCGTAGTAATCGCCGGCTTGCGTGAGCGGCAGGCCGAGTGACACCAGCGTTTTCGCGAACCGGTGCGGTGTGACCATCACCAGCGTGCGCACGGCCGGCACATTCAGCGACGACCCCAGCGCCGTGCGCATGCTCACCCATCCCTTGAAATCGTGATCGTAGTTTTGCGGGATATACAGGCCGCCACCGGTGGCGAGATCGAGTGGGGCGTCATCGAGCAAAGAGGCCGGTGTGAGACGCTTTTCGTCGATGGCCTGAGCGTACAAGAACGGCTTCAGCGTCGAGCCGGCCTGGCGCAACGCGACGACGGCATCGACTTCCGGCGCATTCGACAAGCCTCCCGCCGAGCCGACCCACGCGAGGATCTCGCCGCTGCGGTTATCGATGACGATCGCGGCGCCGTCATGCACATTGCGCTGATGCGCGCGCGAGTTGAGTTCGAGCAAGGTACGCGCGAGCGAGTCGCGGGCGAAGCGCTGCAGCGAAGCGTCGAGCGTGGACTGGACCCGCGCGCCTGCTGCCGGATGCACTTCGCTAGCCACACGGCGCGCGAAGTGCGGCGCGAGCGCGTCATATTCCGAAGACCGCGGCGAGGTAGACGCAGAAGCGGAAGCGGTCCGCGTGAGTGTCAATTGCACGTAGCTGTCGAGGTTTGCGCACGGATCCGTGGCTGCAGGCCTCGCCCGGTCCATGTCCCGCAAAATGCCGCACGCCCGCGCTGATACCTTCGCGTAATTCGCATTCGGCGCACGCACCAGCGCGGCGGTAAGCGCGGCTTCACGCTCGTTCAGCCCGGACGGAAGCTTGCCGAACAAGGTCTGCGATAAAGCCGATAAACCCACGATTTCACCGCGAAACGGCACGAGATTGAGATACGCCTCGAGAATCTGGTCCTTGCGCCAGGCGTGATCGAGCCATAACGCGTCGACCG
>NZ_JAQGMM010000149.1 GCF_028292365.1 Caballeronia sp. | reverse complement strand
GCTGGAAGCGAAAACGAGCCAAGAGCCGAAGTCGCGCCATTGGCGGCCTGAACTACCTGTATTCCGTCGGCGACCGTCGCGGCGCCCGTTCCGCCAACGTTTGTGATCAGCAGCGTGCTGGAACCGCTGGCATTGCCACCGTTGATCACGAGGCGATCCGACGCGGAATTATCGGGGCCGACGACCGTATTGAGCGCAATCCTGGCGTTTTGTCCGACGTAATTGCCCGTGACGACGAGCTGATTGCCCACGCCCGCGCCTGCAATCTGGGCGAGTCCGTTATTGGTGAGCTGGCCCTGGACGTTAAACGCACCCAATGTCGACGATGCAAAGCTCGGCAGCGCGTTGGCCACAAAAATAGTCCCGTTGTTCGTCACATCGCCGACCACGCTTCCATATCCGCCAAGGTTTGCGCCGGCGGCCACCGTAACGGGACCACCGCCGCCGAGCGTCGCGCTTGAATGCGAAATATCGCCGATAGCGAGCGTGCCTTCACTGATGGTCGTTCCACCGGAGAACGTGGTGAGTGCCTGAAGCAGCAGTTGTCCGTTGCCGAGCTTGGTCAGTGAACCGGTGCCTGAAATCCCCTGCGCCACGGTTGTATCGAAGCCTTGCGTATCGATGACCCCACCCGCCGCACCCAACGCGATGGGACGCGTCGCCGCCAGATCAAGCGCGTTGTTCAAGCGCAACGTGCCGCCGTCGAGCGTGAGGCCGCCCGTCGGGGCGCCGAGCGCGTTATCGGCGCCGACCGCGAGCGTCCCTGCATTGACCGTCGTCCCGCCGGAGTAAGTATTACCGCCAGCGGCAGCCGGCGCGAGCGTGAGCGTGCCCGCGCCATCTTTCTCCACCGCGCCCGTGCCTGACAGGGCGCCGGCGTAGCTGCCGTCGGTGGTCTGCGCGAACTGGACCAGCCCGTTGTCGGTAACCGTCGACGGCATGTTTTGCGCGGTCGCCCGGAGCGTGCCGGGGGCATCGACCAGAGCGGCGGTAGTGGGCGCGAACAGCCCAGTCAGGTTGAGCGTGCCGGTCTGTACTTCGGCCAGATTGAAGTCGCCCGTGCCGCTGAAAGTCCAGGCATCGCCCGACATGCGCAAGGTCTGGAACCGGGTGAACGTGTTCGATGCCGTACCCGTTCCCTGGAGAATCACCGTGCTTGCGCCCGGGCCGCCACCACCGTCAGCAGCGCCGATGATTTGCGAACCCGTCTGGAGAATCAGCGTGTTGGCGCCGTTGCCCATGGAAATGGCCGTGCCGCCGCCCGATTGCAAAAGGCCTGCATTGATGACCGTGCAGGCGCCATTCAGGGTTCTGACCGCCGCGGCGCTTTGACTGAAAATCTGGCCGCCCGCGCGGTTTTCAATAGCTGCTGTAAAGCTGGATCCCGCAGTGTTCGAAAAGACGGCGTCCGAGTCCGTGCCGATCGCGGTGATGGTGCCGGTGTTGACCAGCGTGTCGTTGTTGCCTTGCAGGTAGGCTGTGGGGCTGTTCGCCCCTGACGTCGATAAATTCCCGCTGTTGTTGATCGTGCCGCTGCCGCCGATGATCGAAGCCGCGCGGGCGTTGCTTCCCGAGGTTGTAACGGAGCCGGTGTTCACCAAGGTGTTGTTTAATTGCCCGACGTTGGTCTGTCCCCAGGCCGCCGACATCCCGTAGGCGTTCGGCCCGGATGTGGCGATGCTGCCGTTATTGATCAGCGTATTGCCGGTGCCGTTGGCGGCCATTCCGTCGTTGAAGGCGCCAGTCGTTGCGATTTGGCCAATCGATGTATTCGTGAGCTGGTTTGCATCGCCTGTGCCGAGCAGGACGGCGCCACGGTTGGTTCCGGACCCGCCGCCGCCTGTGAACGTCAATGCGCCGCTATTGGCGACGGTGCTCGCGCGTCCGACGCTAAACCCAACCGGCGCATTTGCGCGGGCGAAGCTAGCAACGACCGTGGAGTCAATGCCGATAGTGACCGCGCTAGAGCCGGTCACCGCAGCGACCGGAAGAATGGCGGTGCCGGTGCAAACGACGCTCGTTCCTGTTGTCGGCGCCGTCGAGCTGCGTGCCGCATTGGCGGTCCCTGAAAGCGCCTCCGTTACCACAACGGCGCTGCAAATGCCGATATCCAGCACTTTTTTCATTGATTGGCGCTCTCAGGACCCTCGAAGCTTCATAAAAAATGGACTTTTTTCTTTGTCTTACCAAATGTTTTATTTATGATCTGACTTCCGGATTGTGGGCGCGAAGCATCTCCGGACTGCGCACGTGACGGTTTTTGGAGCTTTGTTTTGGAAACATCGGGCAGAATCCAATTGCAGACTGTCATTTTCGCGTGGTAAAAGGAGTCTGCAACGCTTGGCCGATTGACGGCCGGTGGCGCTACCAAACGGAATTACGTCTCTTCTAGGAAAATCAGCAAATGGCAACAGGTATTGTGAAGTGGTTTAATGATGCGAAGGGTTTTGGCTTCATCACGCCGGACGGCGGTGGCGATGACCTCTTTGCGCATTTCTCTGAGATCCGCTCGGAAGGCTTCAAGACACTCCAGGAAAATCAGAAAGTAAGCTACGAAGCGAAGCAAGGCCCGAAGGGTCTGCAAGCATCGAACATCCAGCCGCTGTAATTCGTTACAGCCCGGCTTGATTGCATGAACCGAATGGCCCGCCTAGGCGGGCCATTTGTTTTTTACGGCACGAGGACAGGCCGTGGGCGCCGCGAGCGTCCGTTGTCCGACGCAGTGCCTCCTCGGCTGTATGCGCCAGTCCTGCTACCGCGCGTCAAGGAGCGTCGATAGCCAGAGGTGCCGGCGCAACCGCCGTGACCTTCTCGGGAAAAAGTCGCGGATATAACGCGCCCGCAATACATGCCCCAATAATGGGCGCGACCCAGAAAAGCCAGAGTTGTCCCAGCGCGGCGCCACCGGCGAACAGCGCGGGTCCGGTCGAGCGCGCGGGATTGACCGACGTATTCGTCACGGGAATGGATATCAGGTGAATCAGCGTCAGGCAAAGCCCAATGGCTAGCGGCGCGAAACCGTTGATGGCGCGTCCGTCGGTTGTACCGAGAATGACCATCAGGAAGAAAAACGTCATCACGACTTCGCAGATCAGGGCGGCCGTCATCGAATAACCGCCGGGAGAACGCGCACCGTATCCATTCGATGCAAATCCGCTGGCAGCGGCGTCGAATCCGGGCACGCCGGACGCAATAAGGTACAGCGCGAATGCGCCAATGGTCGCGCCAACAACTTGCGCAACAATATAAGGCGCCAGGTCGCGGACAGGAAAGCGGCCTGCAACGGCGAGGCCCACGCTGACAGCCGGGTTCAAGTGGCAACCCGATATATGCCCAAGTGCGTAAGCCATCGTCAGGACGGTTAATCCGAACGCGAGCGCGACGCCTGCAAATCCAATTCCGGTACCGGGAAATTTGGCCGCGAGAACTGCACTTCCACAACCGCCAAGTACTAGCCAAAACGTGCCAAACATTTCCGCAGCAAGACGTTGTTGTAATCGCATGATGTGCCATCCAGAATGGGTAACGGTTTCAATAGGAAGTGACCAGACTGCGCTAACTGACAATGACGCTTCATGGAATGCTTTGCTTTTTTATGGTCGATTCCGTTTGCGATTCTGCTCTGAGTTATGTGTCTGGCCGGCCATTGCAGCAAGACTCACCCGCGCGCCTGCCACGCATGCGTTGCGGTAGGTACGGACGGCGTGCCTGTGGAAGTACGTGGTGCAGTGCATCTACTGCATCGCCTTTTTTTAGCGATTCAATCGTGCTCGGAATGAGGTCGTCAGGGCACGAATCCAGTGTAGGTCAAAGTTTTTAAAAATCGATGTCATCAGCGTGTACTGCGCTCTGTGCTTCTCTATTCAAAGCAGTGGACCTGTTGCGGAATATGCGTGCGTATCAGTCGCCCCGCGCGTTGGAAATTCGTGGTCGGCGCAAGCGCCCGAGGACTTCGGCGTATCACGTTCTATTGCTTAAGCAGCTGCCATTTGCTATTTGCGCCACCGTCCTTGCAAGCAGTCGGCGCCCAGGTTTGCGTCTGGCCTTTTGCCTTGGCGACGATAGCAAGCGTTCGGCAACTCCGGTCACCCTCCTTTCGCGTATTGAGCGGCGTAATGGTGCCCGCTACATGAACCGGATTTCCGGTGCCGTCGTTGTTCCAGTCAAGCGCTTCACCGTCCTGCTTCGAGCCCAGGGCAGCTCGTGCGGCATGGTTGAATTGCTGCAGATCGCGCTCTTTCGTATAACTAATCGGCGTGTCCATCAGGAACCCGAGTTGGCCGCAGGAGCCCGCGGCATAGCTCAGGAATACGCTGCAAATCGCTATCTGAAGCCAGCGGAGACGGCCGTACGAGATTGAGTGAGCGTGCATAAAGCCTCCTTAAAGTACGGGTTGCCGCCGGACTTGGCCGGCCGTTCAAACATAAAAGTCCGCGGCCATGTCCTCGTCGGTCCGGGCGACTATCCGGCCACTTCGGACGGCTTGCGTGAACAGGTCGAAATCGCGCTCAACCTGATCCGCATAGTTCTTCGAATAGGCGACCATCGCTTCGGCGAATTGAGTTCCCTGGCCCAGATAAGCGCCAATCTCGATAGCCTTGCCGCCCGCTTTTGCATGAGCGCGCGCGAGTATCCAGCCGCACAAGCGCGCATAACCTTCGAGCAAGTCGATGTCGAATAACTCGATGTTCGCCGACAGCTTCATGTCCCGCAGTTGCCGGAAATAGAAATGGCGTCCCGATGGTCCGGTCGCCCAGCCAAGGAAGATGTCGCTGGCGGCCTGCATTGCTCGCTGGCCGCGCACCACACGTTCGCCGCCATGCGACAGCCGTTCGGCATCGAAATGCTGGTCGATGACGGAGCGCCGTGCCTCCTTGATCTGCAGGAACATGGGTTTTCCCAGCTCATCCGTCATCAACAGAACCAGGCAGCGAGTCCCGACGCTGCCGACGCCCACCACCTTGAAGGCCAGGTCCTGAGCCGTGAAATGTTTAAGAAGCGCACGGCGGTCGTGGCTGAGCGTTTTCACATACTGCGCAAACATGCCCTTGATCAACGCTTGCCAGTTCCCGAGCTTGACCCAGTCATCATCGGCTTCGAACAGCGTGTTGGCGCCGTGCACGTGGAACATGCCCGGCGGCACGTCGCGAAGGGTCCAGGCATCGGCCTCGACATCAAATTCCGCCACCTTCTCAAGCATGCTGTCATGCGTGCGGTTAGCGGCTTTCTCCATGCCTTTACGCAACGCGCGCCTGCGCTCCGGCGTCACGGCGGTCTCGAGCATCCGGTCGAAAGTAATGCGCTCGTACCATAGCTCCAGCGCGCTGTATTGTGCGTATTCCTGCATGCGTGTCTGGTACTGCGTCACCAGGGATTCGATCAGGCTCTCGCCCGTCAGGCGGCTCAAGCGCATGTGCCGCGCGGCCACCATGAAGCTTGTGGCCAGTCGTTTGATATCCCATTCCCACGGGCCGAGCGCGACTTCATCGAAGTCGTTGAGGTCGAACACGAGCTGGCGTTCCGGTGTTGCAAATCCGCCAAAGTTCATCAGATGCGCGTCGCCGCAGATGGGCATCACCAGGCCCGTATTCGATATCTTGCCGAGGTCGTTGGCCTGCAGGATCGCGCTACCCCTGAAGAACGTAAAGGGCGACGCCATCATTCGTCCGTACCTGAGCGGGATCAGGCGTTCTACACGGCCCTTGCTGTTTTGCGCGAGCAACTCGATGGGGTCTCGGTCGATCGTTCCAATCCGGGCGTGTGCGGATCGGGGCCATGTGCTCGCGGCACGCTTTGCCCGCTGCCATACGCGACGCTGTCTTGTTTTCAGTCCCCATCTACCCTCCGTTATGTCGCGCACCGGACCCACCGTCTCGCACGAACGGCGGGTCCGCGTCACGACTTTTTTGCCGGTCAGCCGGTTACTTTATTGGAGCGCCGTTGCGTGTCACCAGTACGGCAGTCGCTTCAATAAATTCGGCGTGTACGCTGTCGCCAACTTTTATTCCCTTTAGCGAAACGTCGGGGCCCGCTTGCAACGTTTCTGTTTTATTCGGCCCACGAATCGTAATAGTCCGCTTCGCATGGTCGACCTTCTGAACCGTTGCCAGCACCTGCACTCGACGTGCGGTTGCAGTCGATCCGCCGGATGCCGGGATGGTTGCGGTCTCGTCGACCCGCTCGCGAATGCCGTCCGACGCGACCTTGGTGGCGCGGATCAGCGCGGCATTCTCGTACTTGATGTGGACGGTGTCACCGATCTGCAACTTGCTACTTTCATACGACGCCAACGCAGACGACATCAGCGCGGACCACGTGATCGACCGTCTGATCGAGGAAGTCGCCGTGCCGGCGCAGCGGGCGAGTTGCACCGAGTTGCACTCTTAGGCAAGAGGACGATCAATGGCCGTGGCATCCGAAGCTGCTATTGGCCGCGTGTATGTTGACGCGGTCCATCTCGCGAAGCTCGAATTTCGTGCGTGCGGGTTGAGCTTCGTCGCGCCCGCGCCGGTATCGAGCATCTTGTCGGGCAACCATGCATCGCGTTTGCGTGGCCGTGGCCTTAACTTCGAAGAGATTCGCGACTACCTTCCCGGTGACGATATTCGCCACATCGACTGGAAGGTTTCGTTGCGTCTCGGCAAGCCGCAAATTCGTGCGTACACCGAAGAGCGGGACCGGCCGCTTCTTGTAGTGGTCGACCAGCGTATGAGCATGTTCTTCGGGTCGAGTCGTGCGTTCAAGTCGGTGGTCGCGGCTGAGGCCGCGGCACTCGCGGTATGGACGGGATTCGCTGCGGGCGATCGCGTGGGTGGCGTGATCTTCGATGACGACCACGTCGTTCGCGTAAAGCCACTATGCAGCCGCAGCCGGATCAGGGTGCTGTTCGGCGCGCTCGCAGGGATGAACAGAGCGTTACATGCCGAGAGCGCGTCCAGAACGAACTACGGTCAGCTCGATACCGCGCTTCAAGGCGTATTGCAGCTAGCAGGACACGACTACCTTATTTGTATTGTGAGCGATTTTACCGGTGCGACCGAACGCACTCGCAAGCTGTTGCGCCAGCTATCGAAACACAACGACGTCATTGCCGCGATGGTCTTCGATCCTCTCTGGCAGCACATGCCCGAGCATCGTGCGCTGGTGGTCAGCGAAGGGCGTCTTCAGGTCGAACTGCGCATTGAGCAGGAGAAGGTGCGGGTGCCGCTCGCGAGCATGTTCAAGGGCCGCACGGCAGAGGTGGCCGACCTCTTGCGATCGAGCGGCGTGCCGCTGATGGCGTTATCGACTCATGAACCCGCCGTCGATCAGGTTCGACGTCTGTTCGGTGAACGCGTCAGGCAGACGACGGGCAGCGGATCGTTGTTATCGACCGCTCGCGAGCGCTAATTGCGTGCTTGGTTTTGGCCTTCCTGTTCTCACTGGTTTGGGCCTATCCCAGACTGACGATTCGCTACAAGCAGGCCAAGCGCGCTTTGATCGCTGCACG
>NZ_JAQGMM010000141.1 GCF_028292365.1 Caballeronia sp. | reverse complement strand
CCAGCGATCCATTCTTTCCAGGCTTAGCGACATCGCATGTCGCGACGGACCAGCATATGAACAGGCATGGCTTACCTTCACCAGCCCGCGTCCTAGCGCTAAGCTTGAGCGGCAGCGCTATTATTTTCTTCGATAAATATTATGATTTGTTTCATAACGCGCTAATACCATCTATCATTCCGTCAGCCCGCATCGCGCGTCCGCGGTGCACTGAAAAACTTCCTCAGTGGAAGCAATCAGCTAGTGCTGATTGTCGGCATCGCCATACCATGCGCATGGCGATCGCACAAACGCGACGTTTAAGTTCTGCGTTTTCACATGTTTCACACGTTAATGCGTAAGCATGCTGCAGTCGTGGACCCAACCTAAACAATGCGACCCGTGGAGACGAAAGCGAATGCCTAAGCTCGGTGACCCGAAGACCATTGCTCCTGTGGGACAACTAATCGAGCTGCGCCAATCAAACAATCAGCAAATGTGCTCGGCGCAATACGAGCCTAAATCCATAATTGCACGCGCCTCTTTTAATTCTTCAGACAATATATCCAACACTCTTTACGCACTCTTCAACAACAGCGTAATGGACTTAGTGGACTTAGTGGGCTTGGTGCTTTCTGGCATCCGGCTTAGCGACATTGCCCGATTTGATGAAAACCACAAGGCTTGGTCGCATGGGCAGCACGGGCGAAAACCGTTGCCAGCCTGACGGGTTTGCCCTGCGTGTCAGGTGTCCTCTGTCCAGGCTTATTCCCGCAACACAAGGCTATGTCATGCAAGGCGCGGTCTTCTGCGGAAACACGCGCTGACTCTAAAAATGCTCAACTCTCGCCTTTCCAGGCTGGGGGTTTTATCTTTTCCGCTCCGAATAAAAAATGATAACACTCGATAAAGTTTCGATGTTTCTCGTAGTCAGCAGTGTCATCCTAAGTGCGTGCGGAGGCGGTGGAGGCGGCGCGGGACAGTCCGACGGCGTATCCGGCTCTGCAAGCAACCCCGCTTCTGCCAGTGCGCCGGCCGGCGCTTCATCGGGCGCTTCATCAGGCTCCGCCAGCTCGGGTAACCCAGCCTCGGGGTCGTCATCTTCGTTATCATCTTCGGGCGGCGCCGGGGGGCAATCCGGCCTTGCACAGACCTCTCCTACCAATGCCGGCACATCAACGTCAGGCGCTATCGTGATGCCGCTGGAAGTGATGAGCGCAGCCACGGGCAAGATTGTTAGCGCGACGCTCACTGTCCCAAGCGGTGCGTCGGCTAAAGTCCTGACCATGAAGGTTAACAATTTATCGTACGACGCTAAAGGTTCCGTTCAGATAAATGGCGGAGCCTGGATTGACTTGACCAACGCAAGTGTTACGGTGCTCGGTAATGCGAAATTGTATGGCGGCATAGGAGGCGGCTACGACACGATCAGCTTGAATGTGCCTATCTCCGGCGCGGTCAATGGCAGCAACGTTATTAATTTTCGATTCAACACAACCGATGGCGTCAGTTCCGGTTATAGAGTTTTATCGTTTAATTTGCAGGATGTCTCCGGGCAAAACTTAATCGCGAGCACCAGTTTCACTCAAGACGATCCAACCAAATGGACCGCACCGCTTCCCGGAGCGAGTGATATCAGTGCAGGGCAGGCTTTGTGGCAAAGCGCTACATTGACCGATTCGCCCATCAACGCCAGCCAGATCAAGGCTCACTGCATGGACTGTCACGCTGCCAGCGGAAGTGACCTGTTCAAATTCAATTATTCGAACAACTCCATTGTTGTTCGAAGCGAATACCACGGTTTGACTCAAAACCAGGGCGTGCAAATTGCCAGTTATATCCGCAGCCTGGCGAGCAAATACCCAACGCCGGGCGTTAATTGCAGACCGTGGAATCCTCCGTATCAGCCCGGACCGGGCCTGGACAGTGCGCCAGTCAGCGACTGGACATGCGGGGCCGGCGTAGACGCCGTGTCCGAGAACGACATGGACACGCTCGCCGCGATCTTCCCTGGCGGCGTAAATAAAGCCGCTATAGCAACCAAAGGACAAATCAATCTCAGGGAAATACCCATCGGTTTTCAGTTGCCCGACTGGAATCACTGGGTTCCGCACATCCATCCGAAAGATGCGTGGGGTGATTATTTCACCAACAGCAATTTAAACAAGTTATACGCGGGAGAGGGCACAGGGACGGGAACATACAATATGAAAAACCAGCTTGCTACAGGCGGTACACCCTACGCTCAAGGCAAGACGGGCAATATATTTAATGATCTTTATTACTGGGGAGTCGCGCTTGGCGAGGACTTCGCTCCGCCGAATGCGGGCGTGTCGGGGAGTTATACGATTCCACAACAGGAAAACCTCTATGGGACCGTGCAATGGCAGCTTCTGAAGTCATGGGAACTCGCCCAGGAATACTCGCTGGAAACCAATTGTCCGGCAGCATGGGTTAATGAAGAGCAGGCTCCGAAAGCCGAGTCGCGAGGCTGGTGTGGTTATTGGCGATTCATATTCAATGTCTCCCCGCATATACAAGGATTTCCGCCCACCAACAGCATGTTCGGCAGCGCTGTTGGGCACTATGTGAAGGCCAATCAGTGGTATTACCTGCAGATCTTGCTGAACCCCGGGTCCGGCGCGCACAACGTCCATTTGCCGACAGACTGGCAATACGCGTATGGCTTGCTCAACAACCTGTATCAGAGCAGCGGCAGGCCTGAGCCCATCCGGAACTTCCTGTACGTCTTGAAGGGCGCCCAGGAAATGGACAACGGCGTGGGCGTCACCAACGTCTCCCGTGGCTGGACGATTCGCGATTCCAGTCCGCTCGACGTGTGGAACGGCGGCCAGACCGGCGTTTGGAAAGGCACAAGCCTCTCGACGGAGCAAGCGGTTGTCGGCGCATTCCTGTCGAACTGGATGGACACCACAACAAGCTTCAACATCAACTCGTGGCAGCGCGAAGGTCAGGTGAACGCTGTGGCTGGCGAGACGACCTGCTTCTGGAGCATGAGGAGCTTATGTGCGATCAACTATGTTCACGGGACCGTGTCCGGCGGTACTGTCGAGAATTTCCCCACCTGGACGTGGAACCAGATTCCGCTGATGCAGGGCGAGGGAATCGATAAAACCCAGGTGAATCGACTGGCGACGTGGCTGAACACCGCGTATCCGAGCGGCAACTACCTGAGCCTGCTGAAGAACTGATCAAGGCCCGGGCGCCGGTTGGGGTACGTGCGCGAAGAAGCATTGGCGGCGGCCTCACCGCGCCGCTTTCGCCTTTCGCAGGAGTAGGTCGGGTTCACAACTGGGCCCGACGACTTCACATGACAACGGTTCTTAAGTTTTCTATAGTTATGGATAACTTATTGATTGAACGAGACAGGATTTCAGATCGCAGCCACTGCGGCAACATCACAACGGAGCAGGTAGCATCGCGGAACTGATTGCGATGATTCGCTCCAGGTCACGCAGGTTGCTTGTGTTGGTCTTGCGCAAAATGGCCTTGACCCGGCTTCGGACTGTCTCGGGCGATACACGCCTGATCCTTGCAACGTCCTCGGTGGTCGCGCCTCCGCCAAACGAAAGCGCAACTGCCGTCTCGGCTTTTGTGAGCCCATACAAGTCGCACATCAGGCCAGGGTGTGGCAACGAAGGGTGGTTCAAATGGCGCGCAACGATCATTGCGGTGCCTGGCTGGATGCGACAGCCGGTCCCGGGGCCGGAAAGGAAATGCGTCATCGCTGGAGAGACGAGGACGGCGAGCGAGGCTCGGCTCGCAGGTTCGTCGCGCGTGTTGCGCATCCTTAGCGCACATCCGGAACCGCCTTTTGCCACTGCGGCAACGAGTTGGCTCAATCTTGAATGATCGTCGGGGTGGCGTGCCGAAAGTAGCGTGTTTCCCGGGCTCCGGTCGGGCCCGGTCCGGCCCGGTCCGGCTCACGGTCATGCCGCAGTGCCCGTTTGTCAACGCGACCGCTGCCGCGTTCGCGTGTTTGACGCGCAGGGTCCCGTCCACAACAATCACGGCAATCGAAAGGGCATCCAGCGCGCCGGCGCCAAGCCTGGATGCATCAGGCTCGAACCGGTTCCGCAACTGAATCGCGCGTTGCAAGTGTGGCATGAGCAACTGCAACACATGCCTGTCGTGCTCTTCGAACGGTCCTGCCGCGGCGTCGCGTGTAAATGCGATCGATACAGCCGTTTCCGTGCTCAGCAATCCGCCAATCATGTGCCGGAAACCGGCGTGACGTCCGTAGTCGTTATAAAACTCACTGTCCAGAAACTCACGATCGGGCACGATATCTTCCCCGCGCACAACCCGCCCGACGGGCGCTCGGTCCTCACGAATCGAGCTTCCAGCTGCCACGCGCCAAGGAAAGATGTCCCGATAGTAATGGCGAACCCGCTCGTCGTATGTGCCGGGCTCGAGGAAGACATTGCGTTCTGTCCCGTTCGCAGCGGGAAGAATCAGGCTGGCTTGCTGGGCTCCCGTCAGCGTGAAAATGTGGCGAGCGACCTCGGGCCAGGTTGTGCCCTCAGCCAGGGCAGCCGCATAGATAAGGTCAATAAGATCCGCAAGCTCGGACTGCGGCACCTTGGCCTCCGACAGACGGGAGTGGGAATGTCGACGGGAAATGATATCCCCGGTAGAGAGACTAGTTTAGTCAATTCAACGGATATCGTCAGAGGCGATTCAGTCGAGCGACGACAGATCAAATAGACCATGCGGCGCATGCATCTGCGCTTAATGGGAATCTAATTCTGCGGGGGAACAATGGGTGTGCTGGCGGGCAGCGTACTGGATGCGGACCGGATCAGCGCGCCGTCCGATGCAATCCATCAAAGCCAACAGTCACGTGTGTTCCATGCCTCTACAAAAGAAGTTTATCGATGCCCATTTGCGCCTGGAGAGGGGCACGCCGACGACGCCTGAATCCGTCGAAACGCCTCTGTTGACGCAAGGTTTTTCGGGCGAATGGGTAAGCGGAAATTGTGCGGAGGATACTTCTGCAGAGAGGCGGGAATATCATCTCGACGGCTTGGTCTGTACCGGGAACATTCCTCTAGCTCACGATGGGTCAAGCGCGCAAATACGGCAATGGGAGCAAGCGCACGGGTTACGCCATGCCTTCGTCGTTCAAGTCGATCTTCTCGATCCGGACATTGAAAAAACTCTGGATTACTACGCTGGTATTGAACGGATCACGGGCGTGCGCCAACTGATGGCCTGGGATCGAGTGCGCCAGCCGTACCGTCCAGGAAGCATCAACCTGCTGGCCGATCCATTCTGGCGAAAACGGCTTGAACTGTTGAAACGCCATGACCTCAGGTTTGGTATCGAAGTCCTTGCCTATCAGTTGCCGGATATTGTCTCCGTCGTTCGGAAATGTCCGGGGATCGGCTTCACGATCGAACCGATGGGCTGGCCTCTGAATGGCGATGCGGAAAACTACGTCCGATGGAAACGCGGGGTCGCTGACCTGGCCGATTGCGACAACGTGCGAGTGGATGTCTCCGCGCTGGAGCAGGTGTTTGGCGTGCGCTGGTCCTTTGAGCTTGCAGCCACATGGATTACCACCGCCATAGAAACCATTGGCGTATCGCGGTGCATGTTCGCAAGCCACATGACGGCGTCCGAGGCGACATGCGGGTTCGCGCCGATGCTTGCGCGCTACGGCCGGCTCACGCAGCAATACTCGAATCCGAGGCGGATAGCCTGTTTTATCGTGTGGCAGACCTCTGGTTCCGTCCGGTGTATTCGCTCAAATAAAAATATGACAGTGTCGGACTCTCCCTCCTTTTCCTCAGTGGCTGAACCAGGAATGGCGCTTGTTTCACCCGCGCCGCCGGTGCCGATATCACCAATTTTGGGGATGAGCGGCAGGAACCCGGCAGACATACTTCCCGCCACGTTTCAATGCCGTTTTATCCCAGTTTTGGTGATGGAAATCGCGTTGGTGTCCAGCAGAATTCACTCTCGCCAGATTCGCGTCACCGTGAACCCTACGTAGTCCTTCTTCAATGAATGAGCGGCGCGCTGGTTTGGCTTTGTGATTCAGCTTAGCCGCTCCCGCGTTTTCCACTCGGCCAACAACATCTATGTTTCGGACGATGACCTGAACGAGGATGCCGGCGCGCTCTACAAGATCATGCTGAACGGCACCAACCGACAACATCATCCTTTCGATCAGTCCGCTGCAGTAAGCGGCCTCGATCAATGAATGTCGGGTTAATCATGCGAGTACTGTTGATTGAAGACGATTTGCACACCGGTCAAAGCTTGCTTCGTGCACTGAAAGACGCCGGCTATAGCGTCGACTGGGTTCGTGACGGCGAGGCAGGACGCCGCGCAATCAGCGCTGCTTACTACACGTTCGTCATGCTTGGGATCGGCTTGCCGGATGCGGGCGGCATTGACGTGCTGCGTATGATTCGTGCCGCTGGCGACGACGTGCCGGTTCTGATTCTTGCTGCGCGCGAGGATCTTGAAACTCGCGTGTGCAGTCTCGACGTTGGCGCCGACGACTGTCTGCTCAAGCCACTGGAAGTGCGAGAAGAACTCGCGCGCATTCGAGCAATATTACGGCGTAAGGCGGGATACGCCACGTCTCGCATTGGAGGCGAAACGTTAGGTCTTGATCTGGCGACGCGCCAGTTGTATTGCAATGGCGCCGCGTCAACGCTCTCCGCGCGTGAATTCGCGCTGATGCACGCGTTCCTTGAAAGGCCCGGTGCAATCCTGTTGCGCGATCAACTCGAGGACAGGTTATACGGATGGGATAAAGAGGTGGAAAGCAATGTGGTCGACGTGCTGATTCACTCGATGCGCAAGAAGTTCGGGCAATCACTGATCCGAAATATACGCGGCCTCGGCTGGACGGTGATGCCTGGAGATCAGGGACGGGACATTCCAGCCCATGTCAATTGATAACCGGCGATGAGTCCAAGGTCGTAAGCACTTTCAAGCGCACGGACAATATTGGCAGGCTTCACCGCAATGTGAATTTCCGGCCGCTTCGCGTCGAGAGCGAAGGGTTCAACGTTGAAACAATCCGTCGCTATCTCGTTCAGGTTGACGAGACGTTCATCAATTAGATCACTCATTTTTCTCTCTCTTGCATTCATGCACGTCGATGAATGGATGAAGAGGAGAGTGGTGTCGAATATTAAACGGGAATTAACGGCTCCGGATATCGAGATTTCGCGACCGCACGGATCAGCTAATTTTGCGCTCATTCTCCGCTCGCATCATGCGTTCAACGCAAGGGCGGATTGGGTCGCGAGAGCGCACAGGCTGACGGCCGAATGCGCAGCGAAGGCCCCCACCGACTCAGGAAATATGACTCAGGAAAATGGATCGATCATGACAAATTACAGCGAAACAACAGAGCGGCTCTATCTTGATGCATTACTCGACGAGCTGGGCATGCGGTCTGATAAACCCGTGCTGCGTTATCTTCGTACCGACGTGACTGGCGGTGCGCTGCGTCGCTCGATCTTTCGCTACGCACGTGCGCTCAGGGCGCTCGGTATTGGCCGGGGTTGTCTGGTCGCATTGCTTGCACCTAACTGTCCCGATGCACTCGCTATCCGCTACGCGGCGAATCTTCTTGGTGCCGCGACGATGTTCACGCCTGCGCTGGCGAATCGCGATCAGCAGAAGGCCCTGCTTGCCAGAATCCAGCCTACGCTCCTGGTCGTGTTCGAACAAACCGTTTACTTCGTCCCTGAAGGCGTGGCTACGCGCGTCGTGCCAGTGGATTTCGGCGCTGATACTTTGCGGCTCGATCGGCTTGCTGCAGCGCAGTCGGATCTGCCCTTGCACAGCCGTGCCATGCCTGATGAGCTCGCGGGACTCGTATCGTCCGGTGGCACGACCGGCGTGCCGAAATGCAGCCGGCGGTCGTTTGCGGCGTATTCGGCAATGGTCAGAGCAGAGAGGGCAGAAGATAAGCGGCAACTCATCAATGGCGCGCTTGCCTACATTTCACAAGTACTTGTGGACTCGACCTTGATGGGAGGAGGCACGATCGTGCTCGACCGCCACTACGACCCTGCCGCGACGCTCTCGACGATCGAGTCGGAACGCATCACCGACTTGCTGCTCGTCGAACCGCAACTTTTCGAAACGATGGATCATCCGGACGCACGCTGGCGCGACCTGTCGTCGTTGCGCTCGATTGCTCATGTCGGGGGCTCGGCGCCTGCGGTTCTGCGGCATCGTGCAATCAAGCGTTTCGGCCCAGTGCTCAAGCATATGTACGGCGCGAGCGAGGCAGGCCTGGTGAGCGTGCTTGCTCCGCCCAGGTATGAGGCGACCGGCAATCTGCCATTCAGCGCGGGACGCATTATCAATGGCGTCGAGGTATGCATTCGCCGCGCAGATGGACGGCACGCGGGTGCCGGAGAAATTGGCAACATCGAGGTTAAATCGTGTTCTGTGGCGCAGGGATACTACAGGCAACCGGAAGCGGAGTTGCAAAAGTTTCGCGACGGCTGGTGCCTGATGGGCGACACCGGCTTTATTGACGAGCAAGGCAATTTGCATGTCCTCGGGCGTGCCTCCGATGTGGCAGTGATCGATGGTGTTTGTATCAGCCCGACCAAGATCGAGGAAATCCTCTGCTGGCTGCCTGACGTGCGCTATGCCGCGGCGTATGCGCCAGGGAACGGGTCGGCGGGCCATACATGGAACGCGTTGGTTGAGCCATGGGCGGGAAGACGAGTGGAGGCTACGCGGTGCGCAAGCATTCTTGAATCCGTGTTTGGCATGTCCATTTCGAACCGGGTGCGCATCGTCGCGGTAGATTGCGTGCCACAAACCGAACAAGGCAAAGTGGACCGGGCGGCGATCGAAGCCGTTCTCCAGGATGGGCCGCGCAATGGAACGGACCATATCGAATTCGATCCGGAATCACGTAGACAGGAAAACGTGGTGGACGCGTCTCTTTGATTTGCGTCGTCGAGCGCGAGTTTCATCAATGAATGGAACTGGTTAGCGATTGACCGGGCAGTTTCCGGCACCAAGGGATCCTCAATCACCGTGAAGTAATTCAGCGCTAATTCTTCGACGTCACTATCCCATCTATGTACTCACCGGATATCACCATCATGAAACGTTTACAACTTGTGTGCGTGGCAACTCCTTTGTGCCTGGTCGCCCTGGCCTTGACCGGGTGCGCCGTTATTCCTCCCTCAGGCCCTACCGTGGTCGCGTTGCCGCCAAGAGGAGAATCGCTGAGCAAATTCCAGCAGGAAGATTACGCGTGCAGGGATTATGCATTCCGCTCTGACAATGCCTCTCAACCTTCGGCGGCAGCGGCCAATGACGGTCTACGCACCGGAGCAATCGGCACGGTAGGCGGCGCGGCAGCAGGCGCGCTTTTCGGCGCGGCAGCTGGCGATGCCGGTATAGGCGCTGCGATCGGCGCTGGCGCTGGCTTGCTGCTTGGCAGCGCCGTGGGCGCCAACGGCGCTCAGGCCACATCGGCCAGTCTGCAAGCGCGCTACGACGCCGCGTATTCGCAATGCATGGCGTCCAAGGGTAATCAGATCACCCACCCGGCCGCCTATGCAACCGCGCCAATGTACGCACCGCCGCCTGTCCTTGTGCCCGCGCAGCCTGTTTATGGTTATCCGCAACCTTTCGGCTACTGGTAATACCGACGCGAAGTCCGTTGTATGCGGTCGAAGGCGGCGACGTAATTCTCCCCTAACTTACCGCCTCTACGATGTATCCAGTCAACGTGCACCGGCACTTGCGTCGAACAAGCCCTGACAAGATTCATTGCGTAGTACCTGTGCCGGATTCGAGAGGGTGCCCACTATCAGCCCCGGGCAGTCATCCTCGAAACCGGGAGTATTGAGTTATCAACAAGCGGGACTCTACCGCCGCGAAGGTGGCAAGAGCCGCGACACCATCTGGAGAATGTTATGAAACGCCTTGCAACTGCGATCGCTGTTTTGGCCGGTCTTTGTGTATCTCCCTTTGCTCTTGCGCAAACCGCAAAGCCCGTCACCCCCGCACAAATGAGCTGCGGAGATTTCCTCGCCGTCGACGACGCCTACAAGCCGGCGCTTGTCTACTGGGTATCAGGTGTCGACAAGCTGGGCGTAAGCGAAACCGTGACAACGGTCGTCGATGTCGCCACTCCGGTAGCCGCGATCGTTGGCGAGTGCACGCAGACGCCGAAGGCACCGTTGGCGAGTAAAGTCCGAGACCTGTACAAGAGCGGTCGAATTGCGCTGTTCAAACACAGCTGATCGTCCCCACACTTAATTTTTCACCGCTTATATTTTACTGTGTCATTTCCGTTAGGACGATAGGCCATGAAGATCAGCCATCCTTATCAAATTGAATTGATTAATGCGTCAAAGATCGGCATCGAGCACGTTGAGATGATAATCGAAAAATTGAAGGCGGAATGTCCCGATGCGTTCCATACGGACAGCACGCTGGGAAAGCGTAGATTCCATCACAAGCCGGCATCGGACACGCCTTGTGGTGGTTTCGTCGCCGATCTGGATTCGTAAGTGTGTCGCGACGGGTAGCTGTCCGCTACCCGCACGCGCGGGAGCGTCATATTCCGGCGTTCCTGCAATGCAACGGTCCATGTCAGCCCAGCGAGGCAACGCGTGCTTACGACCAATCACCGTACTTGCGGTCAGCGCCGCCCACATGCTGGGCGGCTTCGCTTTTTCACATTGCCACGCCTGATTGGCCCTTGGAACACTCGGTTCGCCGTCCGTGGGACCCGCCAGGTCGAGCGCCCGTAACGCATAGCCTTTGCGCCTCCGGTCATATAATCTGCAGCATAGCTGCCAAGATGGCTCGACGCAGGTGTCATAACCCGGGCGATCGAACGAGGCCGTTTCCACATGAATCACTATGTTTTTTCTGTCGTTGTGCTTGTGCTCATTCTTGCGAGTGCAGCGCTTGGGTCGCATGTGCGCGCAAGCCTGGCAGATCACCATTTCTCGGAAGACTCGCTTGCCGCGATGCGCATTGCCGTGGGTCTGGTGGCGACGCTGTCGGCGTTGGTGCTTAGCCTGCTGATTTCGTCCGGAAAGTCCTCGCTCGACCTGGTCAACACCGCGCTCCAGCATAATAGTGTCGCCATGATCCAGCTGGATCGAACTCTGTCCCAGTTTGGCCCATCGGCGGAGAGCCTGCGCGTCGACATAAAGAACGACTATGCCCGATGGATCTCCTTCCTGTTTTCCAACAAAACGGGAACGACCGCAGAGACTGCGTCGCGAGGAATCCTCCAGAGTACCTATGACATCCAGGGACGCATTTTCGCTTTACAGACTCTCGGCCCTTCGCAGGAAAAACTCCGTGATCATGCGATGGAACTGTGGGACAACATATTTGCGGGTCGATGGCTTGCACTCGAGCACAGGAGGGGTTCGATTCCAACTCCGCTCATTGCAGTCCTGGTTGGCTGGCTGACGGTCATATTCGGCATATTCGGCTTCAGTGCGCCAAGAAACTGGAGCATGTGCGTGGTATTTCTTCTTTGCGCCTTATCGGCCACGACTGCCGTGTTTGTGGTCATTGATCTCGACACGCCATTTCAGGGAATGGTCAATGTGTCGAAGACACCCATGCTGGATGCGCTGAAGTTCATAGGGCGATAACTTGAACTTGAGGCTTGTCGCCGTTCGGTAATCGAGCCCTTTGAGCGAGCGGTTGCGGTTAAGCGCGGGCATTTTTTTATATTGCTGACGAGTCCACCGGTGCCGTAGTCGGACAGCAATCGCCTGGACGCGGCCGGTGCGATGGGACAAACGACAGACAAACGACAGACAAACGACAGGGCAGGCTCGCCTGTCAGCCATCGGCGAATTTCGGTCCGACGACTGTCAGGCGTGCGGCACTGAAGCCGGGTCAGCGCACTGCGAGGCTCGGCCTGGGCTATTCGGTCAAAGCCGCTTGTTTCCGAAGCGGCGTGCGTGGTTTTGATGTATGCGGCAGTGTTGGGATGCGACTGAAGTCATTGATGTCGCGATCGATACCGGCACCCCGAATTTATCGGGCATCAGCGGCCGGAGCCTTGGTCCAGCGTGTAGCGGCACGACGCGTCCAGCTGCCGATCACTGTGCCGGAGACGATCTGAATTGGCGTGTTCGTATGGCGCCGTACCTCCGAGGCAACGTCTTCGCTCAACCAGCGCCACCAGCCCGGTTTTCGCTCGCCGAGAAGAATCAGGTCGACACCGGACGTGTTGGCCGCAGAGGCGATCGCTCGGCCCACCGAGGAACCCGATATCGGCAGCGTGACCATGCGGGTTTCGGCGGGACGCGAGTGGTCGTTCAGCACATCCGTCGTTTGGGTGACGATTTCGCGTCCATGTGCTTCCATCGCTTCCAGAACCAGTCCGAAGTCGTAGTCGCACGGCCCCATCACGCAGGGCGTGGGGTCGACCACGTGCAGCGCAAAAATGCGTGAATCATACTTTTTGGCAATGTCGATGGCTGATTCCAATACCGTATCAACCGAGCTTGCACTAACTGCAACTAGAATCTTGGTGAACATTCCGGGTGCCTTCTTGTAGCGGGACAGTGGAACACTGCGGCCCATGCCGTTCGTGATCCATAGCCGTATCATCAGCGGGCAGAATGAGAGGAAAATTAGCGCGGCATGCCTTGCAAGCAATGGGCGTCGCCAGCTTTTTTTTAAACGACGGCGTGGAAACGTCGAGTCAAAGTTGGCCAGTCAAAATACCTGCGGAATCCCGTCGAGCAGGACCACGTGTTAATTGCCGACAACGTGCAGTCCGGATTTGCCCGAACTGGAGAGCGCCTCCGGGGTTACCAGCGTCACGACGCCGATCCGGAGCGAGGCGCTGGAGTGTACATTGGCGTCGAGATGGTTCGTGACCGTGGCAGTAGAGCAGTCGATGCAGCCATTGCGGGAGCGATTGTCAATGGCCTGCGAGAACGGGGTGTGTTGATATCGGCTACGGGCGCGAGCGCGAACATACTGAAAATCCGTCCACCGCTTGTGTTAGCGAGAACAATGGAAGCCGCCTTCTAACAGAACTTGAATCTGTCCTGAAGCTTCTCGTTTGAGTGGTTTGAGTTTGAGTACGGGCGAGCATTTTCAAGCATGATTCTGTGAGGGGTTTGTCACCGCTTCGCCCCGTGTCTCCAGGGGAAATTCAGCGAAGACCGCTACAGCAGGTGGCACCGGTGGGCGGCTCGTGTAGACGAGCTGCAGGCCGAGGTCGGTGCTGGCGCGTCGGTACGTTGGCAGCACGCGTACCGGTTTCCCTTGCGCGATGATTGGCTTAACTATCAACTGCGGCAGCAGCGCGATGCCCAGTCCAGCTACACAAGCCTGCGCCAGCACTCGCATGTCGTTGACCGCGAACCGGCTGTTGACCGGCGCTTCCTGACTACCGCGCTGGGTGGTAATCAGGAGGCCGCAAGGCGGGGGTAGGTTTTCGGTCCCTTCGCCTGAGCCTGATCGCGTTCGGGTATCTCGACTTTACCGCCGGCGTCGCGTCGCTGGTGCAGGCCCAACTCGCTCAGTCCGTGACGCCCAATGTGCTGGTTGGCCGCGAGCTGAATGTCCTCGCCGCTGTCGTTCTCGGTGGCGCGAGTCTCGCCGGCGGGCAAGGCACCGTGATTATGTCCGGCCACTAAAAACCAGCAACCTGTACTTTGCAAAACGTCGTCGTTCCGCACGAGGCGGTCGGCGCATCGCGAAGTTATTTCAACCTTACGGTATCCGCTGAAGAGTTCCACCCTTCACGGTCCGGACTAGTCGAGGCTGACTAACATCAACGGTAACGCATCGCACTCCTGGCTAATTTCTCAAAAATGCAGGCCGCGAAACTTTACCGCGTCAGCCATTCGGGCTTGCTCGATCCTCGTGGCACGAGCACCGTCCTGAAAGATCCAGGCGTCTTCGACAAGACCACTTGGTCGGTCATGCCTTGATACGTGCCCAGCGGGGTCTCGGCCATAAACAGGTCGGGAGCGACGTTGGTGTGCTCGCCGGAAGATCCGGCGGTTGCCCGGGCATAGTGCCTGTCGAAGATGCCGAGCGAGAAGAGCCAGAGCACGGTTCGGGTCAAAGAAACGGTGACTCGATAGCTACCACCCTCGACCGCACGCCGGCGCAGCGCCGCGAGTACACCGACCGTCCCGAGCCAGCCCACCACGTTGTCGACAATGGGGATGATCGGCGGCGATTTGGGGCGCGTGAGCGTACCTTCGACGGCGAACAGCCCCGCGACGGCTGCGCCGATTTCATCGAATCCCGGACGATTCTTCCAGGGGCCCTTGTCACCGTGAAGCAGGACATTCGCGTGGATCAACCCCGGCTTTTTCGCGCTGAGCTCTTCCGCATCAAGACCATGGCGTTCCAGGTAGCCCGGACGCTTGTTCGCGAAGAAGACGTCTGCATCTTTCAGCAGATGATCGAATCTCGCGCGGTCCTCCTTCGAGTAATCCAGGATCGTTGAGCGCATTCCGACCTGTGCGTCCCACGCGAACGCCTCGATCTCGCTATCGTGCGGCCGCCAGATATTGAGGACATCGGCCCCGTACAAAGCGAGGTCCCTCCCGATGGCCGCTCCGGCAATCACGTGACCCATTCCGAGCGCGCGAATGCCATCCAGCGGACTGGTGCCATCCTTCTTGAAGGGGATCGGCTCACTTTCGCCGATCTTTTCCACGGTGATCAGCGACATTCTCGAGAGCACCTCCGTGTACTGAAGCTCCCTCTGGAATTCCTCGAAAGTGCGCACCTTCGCGATGACAATGCCGGCCTCCGCCGCCGCATTCTCCAGGTCGTCGGCGCGCCACTGCAGAATAGCGTTGCGCACGGATTCCGGGCTGGCGTCGCACCTGAGCAAGCCGAGCTCGCGGGTGGCCAGCCTGGGGTAGACGTTCAGGGGCACGACGTGCCGCCCGTCGCGGGTTTCGCGGAAGAGATTCGTATCGACTTCGAGGACCGGAGGACGTCCATTGATCGTTTCCCATTTCAGATCGAAGAAGCCGGCGAAGCGCCGCAACGCCTTGCGAACATCCACTTCGATGTCCTGTTCCTCGCCGGTCCGGAGCCGCCACAGCGCAGCGACGCCGACGGCCTTGGCGGCCAGCGCGATCGCGGGCATGGAGCCGAACCGGAAGAGGCTGGGAATGATGGGATCCCGGCCGTAGAAAGTGATCTTGCCACCGCTGTCCGCCGCCGTTAACCCGACGTCTTTCAGTACGTCATTGAGCGCGCCGTGCAGGTCGAAATCCGAGCTCTGCTCCGGATTCGCGAGCTTCGATTGAATGGTCTCGGTGAGCCGATCGGATTCTTTTTGGATTCGAAGCTTGGTCAAATTGTTCATTTACAAAAATCCATTTCGATTAGGGAGTGTTAGCTGCCCGCGATCAGCGTGCGCGAGCCGCGGCCTTGCGTGACGTGGCCGCGTCCATAGCTTTAGTGCGCAGTTCGATGAGTCCGAGCAGCATCTCGTCGCGTTCCGCCTCCAGCTCCTCAATGGAACGTGATCCGACCTCGGCATGGACACCGTCGATGAGCTTCTTCTGCACCTCCGGCGTCAGCACCGGCGAACCGAGGTCCTTCCACGATGCCGTCAACGGGCCGGTGAACTGCTGGAAGAAGTGCTCGATGCCGCCCGGGCCGCCGCCGAGGTGATTGAGCATCATGTTGCCCATCACGCCCCAGCGCAGGCCCGGCCCCCAGGAGAGGGCCGTGTCGACGTCGGCGGCGCTCAGGACACCCTCAGCCACCAGGTAATAGACCTCACGCGCCAACGCGGCCTGCAGACGGTTGGCAACGTGGCCCTGCAGTTCCTTGTGCAGGCGCACCGTCCGCTTTCCGATTGATGTGTAAAACGCCTCAGCGCGCAGGATTGTCTCTTCGGAGGTCTTTGCCCCGCCGACGATCTCGACCAGCGGGATCAAGTGCGGCGGATTGAACGGATGGCCGATGACGCAGCGCCCGGGATGCAGCGCGGCGCCCAACTGGATGCTGCTCATGGGGAGGGTCGACGTGCTCGACGCGATGATCACGTCGGGTGGCAGCAGCTCATCGAGTTGACCATAGAGCTTCTGCTTGAATTCGAGCCGCTCGGGCCCGTTTTCCTGGACGAGGTCCGCATCAATGAGCGCTTGCGCGAGCACCGGCGTGAACGTCAGGTTCGCTTGCGTTGCTCCGGGCGAAAGGCCCAATCTCTTGAGCGCCGGCCAGGCAGCCTCGACGAACGTCCTGAGTTGCGCTTCTGCGTTCGGCGCGATGTCCGTCGCAACGACCTGCAGTCCCTTGGCGAGAAACAGCGCGGTCCAACTGGCGCCAATCACGCCGGTGCCAATGACGGCGATGCGACGGATGGGCGTGGTATCAGTCATGTCACTTCTCCAATGGTTTGGTCAGACTTCGGCATAGGCGATGCCGGCGAGATTGCCTTGGGCGTAGAGGAAGTTTCGCTGGTTCTTTCCATCGAGATCAGCGGAATAGACGGAACCGGCCAGGTCCGTGACGAACATCCGATTACCGGGAACGTCGAGTGCAATGCCGATTCCCTCCATTAGATGCGTAACGAGGATCTCAGGCGCTGCCGTTCCATTGATCGCCACGCGATTGACGGTATTGCCGCGTGGAGGATCACCGCGGTCAGTCCAATAGAGGACGCGGTTCACCACGTCGAGCTCGAGGTCGATGGGTTCTGGCAGCCGGTCGATCAGCACCTCGATGTCGGAGCGGTTTGCCGGGTCTTCGCCCTGCGGGATGTCGATGTTGGCGCGGAAGATGCGGCCCAGGCCGGCATTGTCCAGGCCTTTCTGGGTCCAGTAGAGTTTCCCGAGCTTCGGATCGACAGCGATTCCGACGCACCACCGGGTCTGGTCGAGCCGGTGCTGGTCGCCGCGCCCCGTCGCGACCAGCGTTTCGACTTGAGAGCCGTCAAGGTTGGCGCGCATCACGCGCATTCCCTCGCGGTCGCACCAATAGAGCTTGCCGCCAGCCGTGTCGAGATGAATCTGCTTTGGTGTGTGCGTGACGCCTTGCGGGACGATGACCACGCGGTTGCTGCCGTCGAGATTGGCGCGCTCGATCGACCCATCATCGAGGCCGATCGTACCCATGTTAGTCCAATAGATATGACCGGCATCCGGCTCCACGTCGATACCGTCGGGGAGGCGGCAATTCGTGACGATCGTCTTGCGATCGGATCCGTCTGGATTGATCGAGTGAATGCGGCCGCCGCTCAGTTCGAGGAAAAACAATCGGCCAGAGCGGGACGCGTCCGCGCAACCGTGTGTTCCGCTAATTTGAGGCAAGGTCATGGTGCGTCCTTTGGGCCGCTACCCCAATCGGGATAATGCTGGCGAATGCCGTTCGTCCGGAGCGTGTGATTGACGATAGGGTTGATGGTGGAGGTCATGTTGTCTCTCTCTGGCTGCTGAACATGCTGGTTTTGAGCGGAAAGGTTCTCGATTGAAGCAACCTCAGTGGTCCTGTCGCTCGCGATTGCCCTTTTAGTGTTTGCCCGGATTACCCTCGTGGTTGACTGGAATCCACGCGCACTTTTCTCCGTTACGAGCCAACGAGATATTGACATCGGACGGGGCCATGTGAGACGTGCATTGATCTTCGACGGACCAATGGTAGCAAGCCGGGTTCGACACCGTTATTACATGTTTATGTTGTGCCATCGGGGCGGTATCACGGTGGCGTCTTCGCTGAATATCACCGGCAGCCCACCTGGTCTGACACCGCTGTGATGTATTACTAGTTAATTAATATACGGGCAATTAGGCAGACGGCGCATGACTGTGAGGGCGATCGTGAGAACCAATTCGATGAGCGCTTCCGTGAACGTTGCGCAACGCGACGCTTGTCAAAAGGTTTGCCTGACGGCCTTCGCCATGCGTCCAATCGCACCGATGCTCCACAAACACACCGCCGCGAGGAGAGGCGGACCGGCCACGGTCAGCGTTGTTGCCAGCGTGATCTTCAAGATAAGCATCGTGTTTTCCTTTAAAAATGCCGTTCAATTCGAACCCGTCAAGGCATGCCATGCCGGCTTTCGCGGCGATGTTGCACGAAGGCCGCGTTTTGCCCGGCGCTTAGCCTTGGTCCGAGAAGGACATGATGTGAACGGCGAGCTCATGTTGATCCCAATACAGCTGGTGTAATCGCTGTTGCATGGCCAATAGCATCAATTGAGTGGCTCCATCGATATCAATCAGCACACCAGGGCGTGAGCCATCGCCGTCAATGCGGGTCATTGCGTCGATTTCAACCTGCGTATATTTCCGCACAAATGCACGGACGTCTTCGTCGCTCTTGTTCGGCGGCAGATTACTGATCCATAGTTTCATGTCTTTACACCTCTGGTTGTCTGACCGTGTGCTGCGAGATCATGAGATCCCCGTTGGCGCCCCTATGCACTGAAAACGAGTGGACCCCAACCGCGATCGTTGTAGGGGTGCGGCAAAGAGCAAGGAGACTTCCACCAGGGTGAAGAGATCAGCACTATCGGCACGTGGTGATTATATTTTGACGGTTAAGAGTGCATATTATTTGATGATAATGGGTGGAGCGACGGACGACTACTACATGAATCTGGAATCAATCCAGCCAGGCTATTGGCGCTCGACGCTTGTTGATCATTGAGAACGGGCGCCTTGGCGACTACATAAACATGTAATGTCTCGGCCGGGCACAACGATATATGTTGGTTCTGCCAACGCCTGATCAAAGCGCAAAAATAGCTGACACAAAGACTCGCATCGTCGCCTCCGAAGATGCCGTTTGGCGTGTGTGGCATGGTGGGCAATCGAATGCGTGGTGGTGGTCAAGTGGTGCTAACCGGAGAATCAAGATGAAAGAGCGACCGCTTCTTGACGCGGACGAGCGTCTGAATCAATCGACCGAACCGACGCTGTCCGCGCTGATAGGCCAGATCAACGGCTTTGTTCAAAACGCGGTCCTTGACAGCCGGTGCGCGACGAAGCTCGTGAAGCGACTGAAGAACGAGGCCGAAGTCATCCGCGGTAGCGGAAACTCGACGAAGTCGGGGCGCCGCGAGCTGAAAGAGGCATTCGATGAGGTAGAGGCAACGCTTCGCGAGCATGACGCGGGTCTATTGGTCGCGGCGAACGCCGCTCTACGTGTGAAGGCATGATTCGACACCGGCGAAAATCGCCTGGCTCCCGCCTCCTGTTGGGAAACCTAGACAGGTAAGACGGGTAGGACAACGCTGAAGGTTGCTCCGTAACCTTCGTTGTTGGCGGCGGCAAGCCGACCCTCGTGAGCTTCAATAACAGAGCGGGACACCGCAAGCCCGATGCCCATTCCCTTGCTCTTGGTCGTGACGAATGCGTCGAATATGCTGTCTCCACCAACAATGCCCGAACCGTTGTCGATAACCTCGAGCAGCACGGATCGCTCGTCTATAGAGCTCGCGCTAATAAGAATCTTAGGTGTCCGTCCTGAGTTTTCCGTGGCCTCTATCCCGTTCGAAACAAGGTTGAGAAGGACCTGCTGAATCTGTATCTGGTCGACGAACACCGGAGGCAGACCATCGGGCAAGTCGAACTCAATGTCGGCGGTGCGCCTGGTTTCGTCTTCCTGTAGCAGTCTGACGGATTCGAGAACCATGTCCTTCACATTCCATTCCCTCCTCTGGAAAGTTTGTCGCCTGAACAGTGCGCGAATGCATTGCATCGTTTCGTCAGCGGAACGGGCATCCCGAACCACGCTCTCCACGGAAGCCCTGGCTTCCATCAAGTTGGGCGGAGACGCTGCGAGCCACCGTTTGCACGCCTGCGCATTAGCTATAACGGACGTGAGAGGCTGATTGAGTTCGTGTGCGATGGACGCCGAGAGTTCTGCAACCGTGGCAATCTGGGTTGCCCGAGCGAGTTCAGCCTGCGTCTGTCTGAGCCGGTCCTCCGCACGCTTGCGTTCGTCGATATCAAGACTGAGTCCATACCATTGAACAATGTTGCCGTCTGAGTCTTTCATTGCTTCAGCGGTGTGCTGGTACCACCGGTAAATCCCGTCTTTCCGGCGAAGCCGGGCAACGTGGTAGTACGGTTCGCCAGTTTCGATCGCGTGTGTCCACGCCTGAAGCAGGCAGTCCAGGTCGTCAGGATGAATGGTTTTCTCATAGCCACGGTCCACGAGCTGCGAAGCACTCAGGCCAAGGAATTCGAAAGTTTTTCGATTGATGTAAGTGGGTTTGCCTTGTGGGTCATTGCACCAGAGCATGCCCGGAATGGTCTCGATAAACTCACGCAGCTGATACTCCCGCTGCTCGAGTACTGCTTCCATCTGCTTCAGATCGTTGATGTCGGTACACACGCTGTACCAGTGCAGGATCTGTCCGCTTTCGTCGCGAAACGGCTCGCCACGCGCGAGATACCAGTGCGGTTTCCCATCGGCGCCAGTAACCTGGTACGTGTCCTGATAGGACACACCTTCCTGGACAGCTCGCTTCCAACGCGAACGGACACGGGGACGGTCAGCTTCCGGGATGCGGCGAAGTAACATTTCCTTGTCGAATTCCTCCTCGCTCTGTCCCATGAACGTCAGCATCTGCAGATTCCATCTGTCGACATGTCCTTGCGGTGTGGCTCTCCAGATCATCGCGGGCAATGCATCGACGAGCCTTCGCAAACTAAGCTCTTCCTTGCGAAGGGTCTCCTGCACTAACTGGCGCTCGTGGATATCCGTCGAAAGACCATACCGATTCACAATCTCACCGTGGGCATCCCGCACGGGAGACCCTTTGCATTGAAACCAGCGATACGTGTTGTCGGCCGCGCGAAACCGATGGACCGAGTCGTAAGGTCTCCCGCCATCGAGGCAATCTTGCCAGGCTTTAAATGTTGACGCAGCGTCATCTGGGTGCACCAGGCGGAGCCAGCCGCTCGCGATCAGATCACCGAGCCGTAGTCCCGTGTAGTCTTCAGCACGCTTGTTTACATATTCCAGGCGGCCACGGGCGTCCGTACGCCAGAGCAGGCTCGGAACATTCTCTGTCAGCCAATTCAGTTGAACTTTACGTTCACGGATGACCTCTTTGGATTTGTAAAGATCATCAATGTCGATAGTCACCGAATACCACTTGTAGACACTTCCGTCTTCGTTGAAATAAGGAACGGAGCGCGAGTGACGCCATCGATAATTACCGTCGCAGTCTGCCCATCGGTAGGTCGTATCGTGCGCGCACTTTTCCTGAACAGAGCGAAGATGACCCTCCTTGACCCTGTCGCGGTCATCGGGGTGAATGAAAGTCAGATAGCCGAGATTTTGTATGCCCTCAAGTGTGGTTCCCGCTTCCTCAAGAATCTCCTGATTGATGTAGTCGAAATCTTGCTCTGTCCGGGTAGCGAAGCGGCCCGGTGACCGGTCAAGCAGCTCCTTGGCTTCTCTCTCACTTGCCGCTAGAGCCTGTTGAGCCTTGATGGTTTCTTCGATTTCTATTCCGACGAGGTACCAGTTGATGAGGTCCCCGTTCGTGGCGCGCGCTGGCCGGGCTAGTAGACGCTGCCAGCGGTATACGCCATCGTGCTGCAACATCCTCACGGCAAGGTCGACCGGTTCACACGCGGCAATGCGCGTTTTCCATTGTTGCCGCGCGGCCTGTACATCATCGGGGTGAATGGAAGTCATCCATCCGTCTCCGACTATTTCCTCCAGCGGTCTTCCCAGCGCGGCTACGCCCACTTTATTCACGTAGACAAGCTCGCCGGTGGGTCTGCCAACACAGACGCATGCCGGCACGCTATCCACGATTCGCCGACAGGTTTCCTCTTCGGTTCGAAGAAGAGATTCCGCGGTCTTCCGGTCGTGTATGTCCCAGCTCACAACGACCCATCGCAGGAGCCGGCCACCGTCGCTTCTGATGGCTTTGACGCGGCAGAGGAACCATCGGTAGATGCCGTCCGACCGCCTGAGTCGGAACTCAAGCTCTCCCTGCTCGTTGCCGGCCCCGAGTGCGTCCCAATACCGGTCATTTGCCTGGCTGTCATCCGGGTGGATTGCAGCCCGGAAAGTGTCGTAGCTATGCACTTCTTTCATGCCTGTGTATTCGCATAGGCCAGGACTTAGGTATTCAACGGAGCCATCGGGTAGCGCGGTCCATGCGTGGCCGGGAAAAAGATTGCTGATGCTGTGAAGCGTGTGGTTTTGTTCGCGGAGTCGCTCTTCCTCATTTTTTTGTTGGTTGATGTTCCAGTGCATACCGTACACGCGGGAGACTTTGTTGTGCCGGTCACGTTGTGTGTGAAGCATTGCCGCAAACCACTCGTAGGTCCCGGCCCTTGACCTGTAGCGGCACTGAAATTCCTGGGCTTCTCCCGTTTCTTTTGCGCGTTGAAATGCTTGCGCCGGGATCCCTGCGTCGTCCGGATGCGTAAGCGTATGAAGCCAGCGCAGTTCTTCAAACGTTCGCCCCGAATAGTCCAGGATCGATTGGCTGACGTATTCAAGTTCGCCATCTCCGGATCGAGACCAGATATTCCGGCTGAGCTGATCAATCGGCAGGTCGAGCGGGTCATCCTTGAGTCGGGTTGTTGAGCCCGGCTGCCGGGGGCGTCGGGAAACCAGCTCCGCACAAAGCCATGCTGCGGCGATGGTGACGATCGCGGTAGCGCAACGGCTGACAGAGTCGGAGGCTGGAGGAGGGTGACTGGAAGCGAACATTGCTCCGACGATCCCAAGCGAGGCGAAACCCACGGCGAGACGCCCGAAGCTGCGGCCGAGAAAATGCGCGAACAGGACAACCAAAATGAGGCTGAGGCAACCCGTAACAGGTTCGAGCAACCCTGCCACTCCTGACGCACCGGCTATGGCGACGCTGAGTGCGGCAGCCCGCGACGAGCGTGGTATCAACATAGTAAGCATGTCAACCTCGGAGTTCGTCGGCGCGTTGGATAGCACTATTCTGCGGCCTCACGCCAATGGTTTTTTTCGGGCGCCAGGGTGCCTTGCTTACAACTTGAGTGGGGCGCGTCGCCGGTTATTCTGTGTAGTAGTGACGGGTTCTGGTCGCGCACACCGCCATGACACGCATAGTCGGGCTGATGGTTGTCGTGCCTGTCCGAGCGCGCCGTATCAGCGATCTTCGGTAGAGCCGATGAACATGCGAGGACAAGCTTGCAACTTCACATCCGGTGATGCCATTACATATTCATGTAATGCTGCCCCTGCTTCCAGGTGACGATCCCGATGGCTATAATTTCCCGTCGGCACGATCGGCAACGTCGTCTTTATGGACCCACAAGACCGAGGTCCCGCGCACGTGCAACGGCTTGAGCTCGCTTATCGACGCCTAGTTTCATGAAGATGCTCTTTACATGGGACTTGACGGTTTCAGCGCCAATCCCAAGCGTATTCGCGATTGCCTTGTTTGACTGTCCTCGGGCAATCAAGTCGACAATTTCGCGCTCCCTTGAGCTAAGCGATCCGCGCTCAGTGTCGCGCGGACGGTTGCCGCCGGGCTGATAAAGCATCCGCCAGCCATCGAGCAGATGATTAGCGTAGGGGATCAGTCCGTTCGTTTGCGCCGTGTGCTGCGCGTCTTCGCAAACGGCCTGCAGCAACGATCCAATGTCCGGACCTACCTCGAGAATGGATTGGTACACGCCTGCGGGCGCGGCGACCTTCAGGACGTCGAGAAAGACCTCGATCGCACGCGTGCGTTCGTTCGCTGCCAGCCAGACTAGCGCAAGCAAGGTTCGCAAACGTATCGCCAGGACATCCCCATGTCGTCGCTCGGCGTTCTGCAGCGCGGCGCTCAGCATTGCTATGGCCTCTTCGGTCCGGTACTGGGCCGCGGCAACAGAGGCCGCTCCGAGCGCACGATAGTTCTCGATTTCGAAAGAGATGGAACGTGAAGGATGGGCATTGGAGCGCGCCAGCTGATCGAGTTGCGCCTGGCACGCAGTGGCCTCGAACATCCTGTCTTCCGCAAGATATAGCCCTATGCGTTCGACAAGGGCAGCGGCAGTCATCCGCTCCCATTGACGTGCAGTACCCAGCGCCTGCGCCCGATCGAGTAATCCGTATGCCTGGCTCACATCCGAACGCGCGATTGCGATTCGGACGAGGAGGCGATAAGCAATTAACACGCTATCGAGCAAGACCGCAACGTCAATAACCGGCATTAACCGGCCAACGAGCGTTTCAGCCTCGTTCAGCCGGCCTTGTTCGTACCAGATCTGTCCGAGCATCGGCGCGCACAGCGCTACCGGGATCGAATCCGGACCGGCATGGCGTTCCGCCAGTTGCATCGATTCCGTGAAATACCGTTCGGCAAGCCCAAAGTGCAACTGTTGCATCTCGGCATGTCCTAGCAGGCACAGCCGGTAGACCGAAGAATACAGGTTGCGCTGACGTTCTTCGATTGAATAGGGTATCCATGGGGTGGCGTAAAGCGCTTCGAGATTGCCGCGCTTCCAATGCCCGAAGCGCGCGACGTTGGATGCCACATTAGTTGTCCAAATATCGGCAGACGGTCGCTCAAGGCATGGCTCAGCGATAGCGAGCGCCCGCTCGGGATCGTCCTTCAGTCCCGCGACGACCGAGCGGATCGCCTGGCATTCCCACCAGATGTCTTTGGGTTCGCCGCTAGCGTGGGATGGGATTTCATGTTCGAGCGCATCGAGCATCGCGAGCGCCTCTTCGAAATGCATGGCAAGCGCCATTCCCCAAGCGATCGCCAGCGTAACTTTCACCTTTGCAGCGGCCAGACCCGCGGGAAACCGGCGCTGCAAAGCAAGCAGCGTCAGCAGATCGCCTTTCTTGACTAGCGCCATCGCGCATCGCTCCATCAGGCAAATCGCGTTATCTGTGATGCCCGCGGCGATTGCATGTTTGACTGCCTCCGTCCACCACTCCTGCGTGCCGTACCACTCGCACGCACGGCAATGCAGTTCCGCCACCTCGTCGGCGTGCTGTGCCTCGAGCTTCGTGCGCAAGTACTCGCCCATCAGATGGTGATAGCGGAACCATTGCCCGTCGCCGTCGAGCGCCTGCAACAACATATGTCCCTCGGCGATTTCGTCTAGCATGCGCTGGCTCGTGCGCAGGCCCGTTATCGCTTCGCAGAGCGGCGCGTTCAACCGGTCGAGTATCGACGTGCGCAGCATGAACTCGATCATTTCGGCGGACAGCCGCTCAAACATGTGTTCGATATAGGCGGCGAACGGCCGCGACTTACCTGACGGCGCATTGCGCCGTTGAACCAGTTGGTGTCCCTCGCGCGACAGCACGGACAGGGAGATGCGCAATGCCGCAGCCCAACCCTCCGTGCTCGCAAATAGCGTCTCGATGTGGGAAGCGTTCAGCATGCCGGGCAATGCGTGTTCGACGAAGCGCCTCGTTTCATCGAAGTCGAAACGCAACGCTGACGCATCGATTTCCAGCAGGCCGCCCCCTGCTCTGAGTCTCGCGAGCGGCAGCGGTGGATCTGTGCGACTGCAGAGGACCACATGCACATGTGGCGGTGCCTTTTCTATAAAGAACGACATCGCGTCGTGTACTGCTGGAAGGCCGATCAGGTGATAGTCGTCCAAAAACAGGACGACTTCATTGTCGAGTGCAACAAGCTCGTTGATCAGTGTGGCGACAATGGCGTGTGGAGGGACGAATGCGGCATCGGCAGTCAGGCTGATCGCGGCGGCGCCTACATTGCCGCAAGCATGTCGCAATGCATGCGCCAGATAATTGAGGAAGCGCGCCGGATCGTCGTCCTCTGCATCGAGCGACAGCCATGCCACCTTCGCACCGTTCGCGCGCAGTTGGTCGAGCCAGATGACTGCCAGTGAAGTTTTACCGAATCCGGCGGGCGCCTTGATCACGGTGAGACGTTTGCTCAAGGCGTACTCAGCCAGACCGGCGAGTCGCGGACGAATGATCAAGTCCACCGGCGGCCGCGGCGAAACGATCTTCGTTGCAAGGAAAAGGTGCAGCCCGCTCTCGGACGTTTCTTTAACTACACGCATTTTTCAGTCACACATTATGGGTGGGGGTGACCGTGCTTGCCACCATCCCCCAATTTATTGAAGCGCATCCCCTGTACGGGGGATGGCGGACCGCGCCGCGCCAGGAGATCATGTGTGCACTGGATCGAGATCGAAGCGCGGGGCCGGAAAAGGGTAGCGCGCTTGTCGATCACTGCCGGACAGCTCACAGGCGCTTCGCCGGGAACGACTCGTTTTTGCCACATAATACGCCGCGTCAAATCTTATTGCAGGGTGTCAGGCGGGAACGGGTCGGTGCGCAGCTTTAACACTCGCTGCACCGGCGCTCCTTGTTAATCGAAATCGCGCCTCGTTACTGACAGATACCTATCCGTGTTCGCCAAAGCTCCAAGAATCAGCAATCACTTGCGGGAAAAAACCGCTTCTATCGCAGCCGATCTGACGCTTGTCGTCGAACGCACGCTTGAGACACTGACGCCGCTCGACGGATACAAATTACTCGCACCGGCTGCAAAACGGGATGTTCAGGAATCCGTCACGCTGTCGGCCAAAGTATGGTTCGAGACACTGTTGTCGGGCGAGCCTCCATCCACACAGGACATGGATGTCTTTCGGGAAATCAGCCAAAGGCGAGAGCATCAACGCGTGCCGCTGCAGAGCCTGCTTCAGGCGTTGCGGTTGGGGCTGCGAGAAATCTGGAGCACGTACATCGCGCTGGGAGAGTTGGACGAGCGTATTGCGAAAGAACTTCTGGTCGATGTCTCGCTGTATCTCGTGGACCACTTCAACCTCATTGCGCAGATCATTGTCCGGGCCTATCTGGCTGACCAGTATCGGCAGCCGCGGTGGGCGGGATTGGCCATTGCAATCGAGGAAGGAGCGCGCCGGTCCGAAAACGTGCGGCACCATCTCGTCGCGCTCCTCAAGCAGCTATCGGACGAGCCGGACCTGCTTTCACGGCTCGAAATCGATCACGATAGAGAGCAACACAGTACCGAAGCGGCCGGGGCGCAAGTGATGAAGTTCTTCGGCCTCGATGTCGGTCTCGATGACGGCGAGGAATTGTCGAAGGCCTTGCGCGATGCGCAGGAGAAGCTGGCGCAGGCGTCGAGGCTCGCGGCTGTCGCCGAACTGTCCGCCTCAATCGCCCACGAACTCAACCAGCCACTCCAGGCCATCGTGGCGCATGGACGCGCATGTGTGCGATGGCTTGCAGCAACGCCGCCCAAGATCGAAGAGGCCAAATACTCGGCCGAGCAGGTTCTCCGTGACGCGAATTCCGCGGCAGACGTGGTAGGCCGCATTCGGGCACTCTTCAGGCACACGGTCCTCCAAAAGATCGACCTCGATATCAACAAGCTGATTCTTCAGGTATGCACGCTGATGGCCGACGACATCCAGCGCAACGCGGTTTCGCTAGAGACAATATTGGGCGAAAATGTATCGAGGATCAGTGCGGACGCGGTTCAGATTCAGCAGGTGCTCGTGAATCTCGTGCGCAACGCGATCGAAGCCTTAGCGGCAACGGAGGAACGGCCCAGACTGCTAGTGATTCGCTCGCGCCGCGAAGCGGACGATGTGGTGATCGACGTAGAGGATCACGGTACGGGGCATGTGGACTTCGAGAAGATTTTTGAGCCATTTTTCACCACAAAGGAAACAGGGATGGGCATGGGACTGGCAATCTGCCGGTCCATCATCGAAGCACACACTGGCCGGATTTGGGCAGTGCGCAGTATGTCGCGCGGCGTAACCTTCAGCTTCAGCCTTCCGATAGAGACGTCGAACACAACAGCACGCTGACGTTGTGTGCGCCTGCCTGGTCTCATCGCGATGACTAGCTCCTCTCGTCGCAGGATCGTTCACCCACACGTCAATTCCAGGGCTTTTGCAGACCTGCATTAACAGATTCCATGTGGGACGTTTCGCAACAACTCCCAAGCCTACAACTTCATATCGGGCGGCGCCATTGCATGTTCATGTAATGCGCTACCCGGTTGGCGCGCTTCCGCATGACCATGCCGATGGCTATAATTTTTTGTCGACACGACCGGATAAGAGGGACATTGAGCGAGATTATCGTGGACAGGTTGTACCGGCATGAGTAGAAATTTTCACCTGGCAACGGAGAGGTCCATGGAACCGCCAAGCGAACTGGTGTATGTGGTCGACGACGACAGACGGGTACGAGAAGCACTCTGTGCTCTGTTGCGCGCAAACGGAAGAGACGTCCACGCATTCAACTCGGGCAGGGAATTTCTGGACACACCGCGTCAAGACGCCGTTGCATGTCTGATCCTGGATTTGAGAATGCCAGGCATGAATGGGCTGGAAGTCCAGAAGCTTGTCAGCAGGGACTCGCAGATTCCCGTGATCTTCATCTCCGGAAGTGGAGATGTGCCGTCCACGGTCCTTGCCATGAAGGGTGGGGCTGTTGACTTCCTCACCAAGCCCCTCGATGAAGATGCGTTGATGCATGCGGTTGACGCGGCACTCGCTCGCGCGCACATTCTTCGCAAGGAAGCGGAAGATACAGCGGCGCTCGTGGCTCTTTACCAATCGTTGACGCCTCGTGAGCAGGAGCTTTTGCCGTTGCTTGCAAGCGGCCTGCTCAACAAGCAGGCGGCGTCGGTATTGGGTATCACCGAATACACCGTGCAGGTACATCGCGGCCACATCATGAGAAAAATGCAAGCCGGTTCATTTGCCACGCTGGTCAGGCTGGCGAGCAAATTGCAGCTCGAAACATCGTCAATGACCACGTTCGGTGTTTGACGTTAATTAATTCTTCGTGAGACGCGATGACCGGAATAAAAAAAATTCCCACGCCTCCAGTTCGAACCGTTGCCGTGATTGATGATGACCGGCGCGTGCTGGCGTCGCTGGCGAACCTGTTGGCCTCGGGCGGCTATGGAACACGGGTCTACGAATCTGCGCTGGACTTTTTCTCCGACGGTTACGCGGGTCTGGTATGCGTTATTACCGACTTGGGAATGCGTCCGGTTGACGGCATTCAAGTGCTCGATAGAACGGTTCATTCGGACGCGGCCACGCCGGTCATAGTGATCACGGGAAAACCGAGCGGGCATGCGGAAGACTACTATCTGCGCAGAGGCGCACTAGGTTTCTTCAGAAAGCCAGTAGACGGAGACGCGTTGCTGGACCTGCTGGATGGTATCGCCTGAATGTGTTGGCGTTTAAAGTAAGCGGTGGCGGTTGAACAAGACGAAGATTCAGGTCTTCACCTGATGGAGTGAGCGCGAATAGCACTTGAGAATACAGCTAACTGTCATGGGCCCCGGCTTCATTGGCTTCATCCCTGGTCGATACATTGACCATGAGAACGTTCTGTTCTCTCTGAAACAACCCCGTCATCAAGTCTTTGATGACGCCGGCGATCCTTCCGTCAACTTCACTTCTCTACTCGTCGCCGTGTCCAGGCCCGCTCCGGCAAGGGCCGTCTGGCCGTCCCCGTTCGTGCGCTTTCGCCAGGCCTTGCGTGCAGCGAAATACACCTGCAGCAGAATCAACAGCGCCGACGCCGCCATGAACACCGCGCTGATCGGATGCTCGAAAAACACGCGCAACTGGCCGTCCGACAGAAGCAGCGAGCGACGGAAGTTCTCCTCCACAAGAGGTCCGAGCACGAAGCCGAGCAGGATTGGCGCCACTGGAAAGTCGAGCGCGAGAAAGATCGCGCCGATTACCCCGAACACGAGCACTTCGCCCACCTGGAACAGACTATTGTTCGTGCTGTAGACGCCCACCGCGATAAAGAAAAGCGCCGAGGGAAACAGATACCGGTAGGGCACTTTCAGGAATTTCACCCAGATGCCGATCAGCGGCACGTTCAATATGACCAGCATGATGTTGCCGACCCAGAAGCTCGCTATCAATCCCCAGAACAGATCCGCATGCTCGGTGATCAATTGCGGTCCCCGCTGGATGACATGGATCAGCAGCGCGCCGAGGATCAACGCCATTACCGGGTCGCCTGTCGGGCAGGACGAACGTAACCGCACAACGCGACGCCCTGGCATTGGCTCGGAAGCGGAGCTGAAGCAGGGAGTCGAAACGGCGGGCAGCATCAGCTATTCGACTGGTCCGAGCGGTACGCACCTGCAAAAGCTGTTCGAGCGCTGGGGTATCGCGAAGGAGATCGCCGGGCGCACGGTCCTGGCGCCGCCCGGCGTGGCTGTCGGTTCACTCGTGGCTGACGGCCGCGCGGAACTCGGCTTTCAGCAACTGAGCGAAATGATTCATCTGCAAGGGATCGATGTGCTCGGGCCGTTGCCGGCCGCGGTGCAGATTGTCATGGTGTTCAGCGCCGCGCTCGCTGCCCAAACGGTACACGCGGACATCGCGGAGAAGTGGCTGACATTTCTGGGTTCGCCCGAGGCGGATGAGGTTAAACGGCGCAACGGGATGATGCCGGGGAGTTGAGCCGTACCCCAACATCTTTACCTTCCTGAAAGCATTGAGCGAGATCCAGCACCCGTTACCCGAGATGGTTTGCGGCATGCAACAACTCGCCAGACCGTCCGCGCCGGGCGGCCGGTCTGACTACGAACATGACCTCAAGCCTGGCATTCAGTGTGGCTTGATTGCCACCTTGAGTACTCCGTCACGCTGGTTGGCAAAGAGGTCGTAAGCGGCGGCGATGTCGTCGAGTTTGTAGTGGTGAGTCACTAACTCTCCCAAATCGACACGGCCAGACGCGACGACGTTTAACAAGCGGCGCATGCGCTCCTTCCCTCCCGGGCATAGCGCCGTGTTGATCTTATGATCGCCCAGACCAGCCGCAAATGCCGACAACGGGATTTTCAGATCGGAAGAGTACACGCCAAGGCTAGAGAGCGTGCCGCCCGGCTTCAAAATGCGAAGGGCTGATTCGAATGTTCCTTGCGTGCCTAGCGCCTCGATCGACGAGTCGACGCCGCGGCCATTGGTCAGTTTCATGATTTCATCGACCACATCGCAGTTCTTGAAATTCAGCGTTACGTCAGCGCCCATTTTTTTGGAGACGGCCAGCCGCTGCTCGTTGCCATCCACCACGATGATGGTGCTGGCGCCCAGCAACCGCGCGCCTGCCGTGGCGCACAAGCCAATTGGGCCCTGCGCGAACACGGCTACGGTGTCGCCAATCCTGATGTTGGCGTTCTCCGCCCCCTTGAAGCCGGTCGACATGATGTCCGGGCACATCAACACCTGCTCGTCAGTCAGGCCGTCCGGGATTGGAGCGAGGTTGGCCTGGGCATCGGGCACCAATACATATTCGGCCTGCGTACCATCGATAAGGTTGCCGAAACGCCAGCCTGCCGTCGCCTTGTAGCCGTGGCATCCGCACAAGCCGCTGGCGATGAGGTAGCTGCCGTCTTGTGACGGATAGCCGTCCATCGCGGCGTAGGAGTTGAAGTTGGGGCAGATCGCGCCGGCGATCACGCGCTGGCCCTCCTGGTAGCCGACCACTGCGCTTCCGAGCTTTTCGATAATGCCAACTGGTTCGTGACCAATCGTGAGCCCCTTGGCGACGGGATATTCGCCCTTGAGGATGTGGACATCGGTGCCACAGATGGTGGTGGTGGTGATGCGCATCAATGCGTCGTTGGGGCCGACGTCGGGAATCGGCTTTTCAGCAACTTCGATACGGCCAGGTGCGACGAACACAGCTGCTTTCATCATGGAGGGCATGGCATTTTCCATTTATAGAGGGTTGATACGCAAACGGGCCGCGTGGCGATTTCGCAAGTACGCCATCGAGGTAGCAATGCAACCTTGCTGTGGCCCGGTCAGTCGGAAGACCGGGGCTTGAAGACAATCTCTTCCTCTTCTTATGCGTACGCCGGTGAACGTGAGCGGCCGCTTCAGTTCCGCAACCGATGATTTCGAGCACAGGATCGCCCGGCTGGGAGGGCGGCTTGGCGCTGCGTACGACGTCCAGCAAAGGACTCTGCACACCGGCGTAGCCAGACCATACTGAGGCAACCGAGTGGCGTCGTGGCCCACGGTCGACGCCCTGGCGAGATCGGTACGGTCGAAACAGCAGGAACTTGTCAGGTTCATATGTCGGTCGCGCAGAAACGCGCGATGAGGAAAACGAATAATCGCTAACACCTTGCAGCGGGCGTCGTCATCAGATGCGCGGTGTGCTGGTACTTTCGGTTCGTGTTGGATCAGAGCCCGGATGGTGCAGGGCTGAGGCTACTTAGTGTTCTTTACGGCGACATATCAAGCAACTTATGCGCCAGTCGCTGAACGTTTTGCGCACCGGACTGTAACGGTATGGCGCTTAAGGTCACGTCAGGTATCGAACGCATATCGTCCACTGATGGACGCTTTCCACTGTCGCAAAATCGGTCACACTGTCAAACACGGGCCGCATCACCTGTTTCAAATTGGAACGCTTTGCGCAACCGGCATTCACAGGAAACGCAGATCAAGGCGCTCGCGGGGCGCGGTACGAAAAGCCCCGGATGCTCAGTGCCTTGCTTTGTCGGGTCTAATTGGTCCTCGCAAAATTAGCCAGCTCAATCCCGGCGGGCAAGGCGGCTCAGGGCGAACCGCCATGGCCGTCCGGAGTTGAGGTGTTAAGAAGGCCATATGCGGAGCGAGTCGTCGCATTTGATCCTCTTCGTGGGCAGGTGGCGTTCGTTTTCGACGACGATTCCACCCGTCTCCTCGTCATGGACTCCGGCGCAATAGTGGCGTGAAACTGGCTGCAGGTGACCAAATTGATCTTGCAGGCTAGCGAGCCGAACGGCCGCAGCGGCCGGTTCGTCGCTAGCCGACGCGCAGAGGCGTTGGGAGATTGCCAGGCGTTCGACACGTTCCGCGCAGCAATCGCTTTCCCGAAGGGGCTGCTGCATCCTGCCTTCGCCGATAGGGTTTGGTTGAGTCTGGCACGCGACGACCGTGACGAGGTGGTATTTGCAGCCTTAAGGCTGTCGAGGTGGCGGTCAGGGACGCAGAAGGCCTCGCGTCTACCGACATTGGCACCAGCCTTATGCGCAAGGCGTTCGACAAGGCCACGGGACCACTCACGAATAGGTCGCAGCCGGAGTCCGAGCCCGAGGCACTGGCTCACTTGTTTGCGGAACTGACATTGTCACTGGCGAAGGCGAGCGGCAAAAGAAAGGGCTCAACCTCGACGGCGATAGCCGGCTCGCGAACAAGCATTGGGTCCGGGGATAAATCGCCGTGGACGCGCAAAGCCTGAGTTTGTTGGGGCAGATTCCGCGCTGGCGACGTACGATTCGGAGTTAGACCATCATGCACGTGGTATGAGCTGATGCGATCAAGTAAGTAACGCCTTCGAGCCTGTAGCGCGTCGTTACTGCGCCGGATCAGCTAAGCTTGTGTCCAGGAGCTCCTCTGGGCGGGCTGCAACACATCCTTCTTATATCGTTCCGTGACAAGCAATGACTGACATCTTTTTAAGCAGCACGGACTACAAGGGCATTCACGGCGATATCGTCGTCATCCTGGAGAGTAGCCGCCGAGCTGCTGCCCGCAGCGTAAACGCGCTGATGACCGCGACTTATTGGGAAGTCGGCCGGCGTGTCGTGGAGTTCGAACAAGACGGAGGGAGCCGGGCAGCTTACGGTCAAGCGCTGCTGGTTCGACTATCTGGCGATCTGACCAGGCGGTTCGGCCGCGGTTTCGGGGTAGACAACCTTGAACTGATGCGGCTGTTTTACCAGACGTATCCACCTGCGGCGATTTTCCGAATCACTGATTCGGAAATCTGCAAATGCGGGCGCACCTCCGAATTCCGAATTGGTGATTCGGAAATTTGACCTCGAGCAATTGGCGACGGTTTTCCCCCTCTCGTGGACGCACTACGTACACCTGATGCGTCGCACTCGCTCGACTGACGAGCGCACGTTCTATGAGACCGAAGCGCTTCGAGGTGGATGGAGCGTGCGCCAACTCGACCGGCAAATCAGTTCCCAGTTTCACACCCGAGCCATGCTGTCCAAGAACAAGCGGACAATGCTGGAAAGAGGGAGCAAGGCACAGCCGGGTGACTTCGTCACGCCAGAGGAAGCGATCAAGGACCCCTACGTTCTGGAGTTTCTTGATCTGAAGGACGAATACTCCGAGTCCCAATTGGAGGACGCGCTCGTTCATCGGCTAGAAGATTTCCTGCTTGAGCTGGGCGGCGACTTTGCGTTCGTTGGACGTCAGCGACGCTTGCGCATCGGTGAGAGTTGGTTTCGGGTCGATCTATTATTTTTTCACCGGCGCCTTCGATGCCTGGTCATCATTGATCTGAAATTGACCGAACTGAATCACGCTGACGTGGGACAAATGCACATGTACTGCAACTACGCACGCGAGCACTGGACCTTACCTGGCGAGAATCCGCCCGTTGGATTGATCTTGTGCGCTCGCACGAATGCAGCCGTCGCGCGGTACGCGCTGGAGGGACTTCCAAACAAGGTGCTCGCCGCCGAATATCACACAGTTTTGCCGGATGAGAAGCTGCTCGCAGAGGAACTCGCAAAAGCGCGTCACGAATGGGAAGCTCGACATTCGAACGAACCCGTTAACCTAAAAACCGGCATTTAAGTGTTTCTTCGTGATTTCGCCGTGCATCGTCGACGTGGGTTGCATGGAGTCAAAACGGACGAGGCGCTGAGCCGCGTAATGTGCGATAGCCGTTCACCGTAGACTGAGCGCGATTGAATCACAAACCAACGTTATCGCAAGTGTGGGGAAAGGTCGCCAGCCCTCCGCGGATTGAGGCCAAGTCAGCTTGACTCTTCTACCAGCATCGGAGTGTGGATGACAATTCCAACGGCAGTATTTTTGGACACCAGCATTTTCGCTGGGCAGCAGTACATTTTTGATTCCTCCGCCCTCAGTACATTCGTCCCGATTGCAAAGCGCGAGCTGGCTTATCGGTTGACAGGTCCAATCAACCTCCGTGCCGATGTGCGCCGTTACACATGACATGCACTTTAGTAGCGCCACTGTTCCGATAGCTCGCTGGCAAGCGCGAGCTTCTCTTTAATGATCTCGGTGACGTCCGTCCTCGATCCCATCGAACCGTTCTGCGACACCATGAAATTCAATGCAGAGGCGTTAATAGGCCGAATCAAGCGCCCGTCGATTCCCTTCATTCGCGTGGCATTGCGCCTCGTCTCCGCCACAAGATCTCTCGCACCGTTAAAGCCCGGCGTGATATCGACCTGCGATCGAACTTGCGCGCGCAACGCCGAGGCGTATTCGGGGGACTGTCCCAGCCGATCGACATCGACCAGCAGATCCGCGTCGCCGGCCGAGCGCAATACGCCGAGAATCCACAGCGCTATAAATGCCCGATAGGCAATCTCGCCCTCGACCGTGCGCACATACTGCTCGCAGGCCGCCGCATACTCATCGATCGTGGTAACACGAGTAGGGACCAAGCGAACGCCGCACGCCTCAATGACCTCCTTGACGATGGGCTCGGCCTGATTGAGGCCCAACACGCGAAACGGAGCAGCAACGAAAAATGGGTTGCTCCACTGTTGATGGAGCAACCATCCGGAGGCGAACTGCGATGCGGGATTTCGCAGGACGACCGCATGCATTACCTGAGGAAACGCACTCTTGAACCACGTTAACCGGCCGAGGGAACGGCAAAATTTGAAGACGGGTGTTTTGTCCTGATTCGATTGGTCACAGAGGTTTTTCAAGTACGCCTGCAATGCTGGAAACCCAGCGTCGGGCACGAGCCCGAAGCGATCCGTACTAAAGCTCTTCCGATACCCGGCCACACCGTGCAAGTTGTCCTGGATGAATGGCCGATATTCGGTGAAGTAAGGCGCCGTAAGCGTCGGGTGACCGGAGGTCCAGGTCGGCTCCAAGGCTGGGATATCGGCCGCTCTTATATCGCCGAGTATCGGATGAAGGGGCTCATAGAACGCCGTTACGGTCTGCAATGCCCGAAAGCGAGACCACACCCAGGTTCCCGCGCTTCTCCAGCCGGTGTGCAGGAAAATGCCGCGTGATCGTTCTTTCTCCTGCACGAGGGCATGCTGAACGGCGGGTGTCTTGGATATGTGTCCCTTGTCATCGGGGCCGCCAGGAGCACTTCCAGATTGCTGCGTCATTGGCTTTCTCTCGCGTCCGGAGGGAAGGTTGGCTTATGTGCAACGTCGGCATCGCCAATGGCTTCAGATCCCCGTGCATGCGTAACTTACACGCGGCTATACAGTTTCTTTCAAAACGATAGCGCGAGCGCCGATATCGGGAAAACGGCCGGTTGGTCAGCCGGTAGTATAGTTCCACATGTCATGGTCCGCGTTACGGCGAGGCCCGAAACGGTTGCGATCCGTTACCAGCGCGGCCTTCCTGAGAGAGTGCAAAGAGTGGGCAGGGAAAATCGTGAAGAAGGCAGCTCCGTTCGCGGAGAGCGCCGATCGCACACGCCCGCGCTTCCTCTTAATGAGGGATTCCAGGCGGCCATTCTGTGAAGCACGTTGGGGCTACGCTCTAGTAATGTCACGAGTGCTGGAAGTCCCAATAGCTGCGCTTTCCTCAAGCGCAAGCGCAATGAATGCCCGCGTTGCAGCGCTTCGAAAAGCCCCTTTGCGCAGTAGCAACGCAGCGGTTCGCTGCGGCAGCGCCGGCTTCAGATTCACCAGATGTAGTTCGTTATGCTCACGAGTGATCGCTGCCGGCAGCAGTGTTGCGAGCGTGCTGCGCTGCACGATCTCGATGATCGCACTGATCGAATTGGCCTCCATTGCAATGCGCGGTGTAACGCCATGCTGCTGGCAATATCGATCGATATAGCGGCGCGTAGCAAACTCTTCGTTGAGCAGCACGAGCGTTTCGCTCTCGAACTCGTGAAGCGTCAACGCGGCGCGCTTCTTCGCGTGCCGATGCGACTTTCCGACCACCATCGCCAGAGCTTCGACGAATAACACCTGGATTTCGATGTCGGCGGAGTGCGTCTCGTTGAATGCGATGCCGACATCGAGCGCATCTTCGTTCAACAAGGCCTCCATCCGGTCCTGCGGCATTTCGACGATGTTCAGCATGATGTTCGGATAGCGGCCGTGGTACTTCTCAAGCAGCGGACCGATAAGGTATGAGGTGAACGTCGGCGTCATGGCGAGGCGCAGCGTGCCGCGACTCAATTCCTCCACGTCGTGGATCGCCCGCTTGCCTGCCTCCAGGTCTTGCAGCGCGCGCTGCGCATAGCGCAAATAGGCCGCGCCGGCGTCGGTCAGCTGGATAGCCCGGCCGGACCGGTCAATCAATTGCACGCGAAGGGTTTCCTCGAGCTGCCTGATCTGTTGCGAGAGCGTCGGCTGTGACACGTGCAGCGCCTCGGCCGCGCGCGTGAAATTGCGGTATTCCGCGACCGCCAGGAAGTAGCGGATGTGCCGGAGCAACATGGGGCGTCTCCAAACTATTGGCGCTGCCTATAGTCACAATAAGAAACGGGTCTTGGACGCTATAGCTTGATCCGCGCATTCTTCATCCATCGGTTCCCAACACACAACCCGGATGGAGCGAAACATGCGAGACATCATTGACGGCTTCCTGAAGTTCCAACGCGACGCGTTTCCGCAGCGCTCTGAGCTTTTCAAACGATTGGCCACGAACCAGCACCCGCGTACTTTGTTCATCTCGTGTTCGGATAGCCGGCTTGTGCCGGAACTCGTCACGCAGCGCGAACCGGGCGATCTGTTTGTCATCCGCAATGCAGGCAACATTGTACCGTCGTACGGCCCGGAACCAGGCGGCGTGACCGCCACGGTCGAATACGCGGTCGCGGCACTCGGCGTCACCGATGTGGTGATCTGCGGTCATTCCGATTGCGGCGCGATGACGGCCATCGCCACCTGCCAGTGCCTGGACCATATGCCGGCCGTGCGCAACTGGCTGCATTATGCGGATTCCGCGAAAGTCGTCAACGAGGCGCGCGAGCATCACAGCGAACGCGACCGGGTCGACTCGATGGTCCGCGAAAACGTCATCGCCCAACTCGCCAACATCAAGACTCATCCCTCGGTACGTCTTGCGCTTGAACAAGGACATCTGGCTTTGCACGGCTGGGTGTACGACATCGAAACAGGCTCGATCGACACGCTCGACGGCGCGACGAACAGTTTCGTTTCCCTCGCGGACCATCCGCGGGCTTGTGCCACACCGGCTCGACTCAACCTCGCCGCCTGATCAACTGCTTTTCAACCTCACTGCATCTCAAGGAGCCTCATCATGACGCAATCTCAACATAGCCAAGCCCCTCGTCAGGCGCTGACCGACGCGATCATCGACGCGAAGATCCGCAAGAATCTGACATTCGAGCAGATCAACGAAGGCACGGGCTTGAGCATCGCCTTTGTCACCGCCGCGTTGCTCGGCCAGCATCCGCTGCCCGCCGACGCCGCGAAGGTCGTGGCTGAAAAGCTGGAGCTGGACGAACACGCGGTTCGCCTGCTGCAAACCATCCCGGTGCGTGGCAGCATTCCGGGCGGTGTACCAACCGATCCAACGATCTACCGTTTCTATGAAATGGTGCAGATCTACGGTTCGACGCTGAAAGCGCTGGTCCATGAAAAGCTCGGCGACGGCATCATTAGCGCAATCAACTTCAAGCTCGACATTCAGGCCATCGACGATCCCGATGGCGGCAAGCGCGCTGTTATCACGCTCAACGGAAAATATCTGCCGACCAAGCCTTTCTGAGGAAACTTGGGGGCTGTCTCTGGTTGCGCGGCTCTCAAAGTATTTATAGGGAGTACGAATCGTGTCATGGTGACTCGCACTCTGAACGATCCGAACGCTTCGATGCTTCGAAGGAGTATTGCCATGAAAGATACCGCAGCGCCACCAATGGGACCCCGCAGCGGCCACAACGCCATCGCGCGAAAGGATGACGGGAAAGAGCTTCGTATAGAGATTGTCCACGAGAGATCGGCTGATGCGAAAGAAGCGGTATTGCTCGTTGTTGCCATGGTCGTCATCGCAATGGCGCTTCGGCCTGGCATCGCTTCAATTGGCCCGGTATTGCCACTCATCAGTCAGGAGTTTTCACTCTCCCACGCGATGGCGTCGTTGTTGACGACCATCCCGATTCTGCTGATGGGTCTGCTGGCGCTGCCGAGCCCGTGGTTGGCGCGGCGATTTGGAAGAAATAGCGTACTGCTTGCGTCCCTGGTGTTGCTGTTTGTCTCAATGGCGGCGCGCACGTTCGCATCGAATGTCCCGTTCCTTTTGCTGACTACAGCAGGCGTTGGAGCCGGGATCGCGATAGCGGGAACACTATTCGCAGGACTGATCAAATCCCGGTTCCCAACGAGAGTGGCGATGATGATGAGCATCTATGCGGTCGCGCTTGCGTTCAGTAGCATGGTCTCCGCTGCGGCTACGGGCCCGATCGCCGCGTGGGCTGGCGCAAACGGATGGCGGCTTGGAACAGGTATCTGGACGCCTGTCGCGCTGATTGCGGATTTCGCGGGACTCGCAATCCTTATACGGGAAAGGAGGGGGACCGTGGTTGTCGCCGTCAAGGCCCCACCCGCTGCACGATTACCGCTGACGAACCGGACAGCGTGGCTGGTCGCGTTGTTTTTCGCCTGTGACAATTTCTTGTTCTTCGCGTTGCTGTCCTGGACTGCACCGATGTATCTGGAGCACGGATTGTCCACGGCGTCGGCAGGTATCGTGCTTGCAACGTACACAATGGCGTTCACGGTTGGGATTCCCGTGTTTGGATCGTTAAGCCGGGCGCATGACCGTCGCGGGTGGCTCGCGGTTTGTGGGGCGCTCGCAGTGGCGGGGACGCTCGGGTTGGCGTTGAAGCCGTTACTCATGCCCCACGTCTGGATCGCTGTTGCTGCGTTCGGTTTGGGCGGTGGCTTCACTCTCGGGATGACCTTGCCACTCGACAGCGTACATAACGCGGACGAAGCCAACACGTGGAATGCATTTGCCATGACTGTCGGTTACCTGATCGCGGCGGCCGGACCTTTGCTTGTTGGCTTACTGCGAGATATAACCGGGGCTTTTCAGGCTCCTGTCTGGCTTCTGTTTATAGTTTCGTTCGGAATGCTGACGTTGACACCGTTTCTCTCGCCCCATAAGCACGAGGCGTCAGGCACCGATCAGCATGCTCGCGCGGGGTTTCTGTAATGACCGCCCATGACGCCGAAAGTCATCTGGACAGGCATAACCTGTTCCAGGCTTTCATCTTCAACCTGACCGGCGCGCCGCTCGCTTCGAAAGGCATTGGAGTCCGTTGCATGGATTGGCTGGGCGGAAAGTTTTTCGTGCGTTCCCGATATTTCACGTCTATTGTGAAAGACGACGCTTATCGACGGTTCCATGCTGGTTTCCAACTCACTGGGGAGAGCGAAAATGGCCGAGCAGCGCGAGGTCCAAGGGATTAAACGTTACGACAGCCCGGCCGGCGGATGGGGGGCCTTGAACGCGACGGCAAGAGCGGTGCGCGAGCAGATGGATGCCATGGTCGCGCCGATCACGTTGTTGCGCACGAATCAGCCCGATGGCTTCGACTGCCCGGGTTGCGCGTGGCCCGACAAGGAACATCGCTCGACCTTCCAGTTCTGCGAGAACGGCGCGAAAGCGGTGACGTGGGAAGCCACGAAGAAACGCGTGACGCCCGAGTTCTTCGCCGCGCACACGGTCACGTCGTTGCTCGAATGGAACGACCATCAACTGGAAGATGAAGGCCGTCTCACGCAACCAATGACGTACAACGCAGCCACGGACAAATACGAGCCGATCGGGTGGGATGCAGCGTTCGCGCGCATCGGCCACGTGTTGCGGTCGCTCTCACACGCCGATCAGGCGGAGTTTTACACCTCCGGCCGCGCGTCGAACGAGGCCGCGTTCATCTACCAGTTGTTCGCGCGCGAGTTCGGCACCAATAATTTCCCGGATTGCTCGAACATGTGCCACGAGGCCACCAGCGTCGGGTTGCCTCAATCGATCGGCATCGGAAAGGGCACCGTGTCGCTCGACGATTTCGACCATTGCGAACTGCTGATCGCGATGGGACACAATCCTGGCACCAATCATCCAAGGATGATGGGTACGTTGCATGAATTGTCGCGCCGGGGCGTGCCGATCATCGTGTTCAATCCGCTGCGGGAGCGCGCGTTGGAACGCTTCGCCGACCCCCAGAACGCGATGGAAATGGTGACGTTCAGTTCGACTGATATCGCGTCCTCGTACTATCAGGTGAAAGTGGGCGGCGACGCCGCGGCATTGAAGGGCATCCAGAAGGCGATTCTCGCGCTCGACGCAGCCGCAGGCGCCGACGGTTCGGTGATCGCCCACGACTTCGTCGCCATGCATACGAACGGCTACGCAGCCCTCGTCGACGATCTCGATGCGACGTCGTGGGCTGACATCGAGGCGTCGTGCGGACTGTCGCGCGACGCGTTGACAACAGTTGCGAGAGCCTATGTCGCGTCGAACGCGACGATCGTGACCTACGGGATGGGTCTCACGCAACACAGCAAGGGAACCGCGAACGTTCAGCAGATTGCCAATCTGCTGCTTCTGCGCGGCAATTTCGGCAAGGCTGGCGCGGGCATTTGCCCGCTGCGAGGCCACTCGAACGTGCAAGGCAACCGCACGGTCGGTATCACGGAGAAACCACCGGCCGGAATGCTCGAACGCATTGAGCAGACGTTCGGCTTCGTGCCGCCGAAAGGGCACGGTCACGACGCTGTGCGAGCGATCCAGGCGATCGCGGACGGAAGATCGAAGGTTCTGGTGTGTCTTGGTGGAAATTTTTCCGTTGCGCTTCCGGATTCGGGTACCTGCTTTGCGGCGATGCGCAAACTCGATCTCGCGGTGCACATCAATACGAAGCTCAACCGCAATCATCTGCTGGTCGGCAAGGAGTCGATCATCCTGCCCTGTCTCGGGCGCACCGAGCTCGATGAGCAGACCAATGGTCTGCAGGCGGTGACGGTGGAGGATTCGATGTCCATGGTTCACGCGTCGCGGGGCAAGCTCGCGCCCGCGTCGGCGTTGCTGCGCTCCGAACCGGCGATCGTCGCGGGTATCGCGCGTGCGACGCTGCCGGACAGCAAGCTGCCGTGGCAGGAATGGATCGATGATTACGACAGGATTCGCGATAGCATCGAAGCGGTGTTTCCGGAATTCGAGCGTTTCAACGAACGCATTCGCAAGCCCGGCGGATTCCGGCTGCCGCTGCCGCCCACCGAGCGTATCTGGCCGACGCCGACCGGGCGAGCGCAATTCATTCCGTTCGCTGGCGTCAACGAAGATCCGCTGACCACGTCGGGCGATGTGCTGACGCTTACGACGCTACGTAGTCACGATCAATACAACACAACCATCTACGGACTCGACGATCGCTATCGAGGCGTGTTCGGGCGCCGCGACGTGATCTTTATGAACCAGGATGACATGGCCGAGCATCGTCTGGAGCACGGCGATGTGGTCGACATCGAGACAGCGCTGGCGCAACACGGTCCGCTGCGCCTGCTGGGGTTCACAGTGATCGCCTACAAGATCGCGCGCGGTTCAATCGGTGCGTACTATCCGGAGGCCAACGTGCTGATTCCGATCGATTTCTTCGATCCGGAAAGCGGCACACCGTCATACAAATCGGTCCCGGTGCGTATCGCGAAGCCGCAGGTCGCGGCCGGATAGTGCTGGTTGGCACGTGGCATGGCGCACCCGCCGTTGTGGCTGAACAGCGTCGCCACGTGCAATCATTTGAAGAATCCTGATCGTGACCGAACAACTGCGCAGCTATCCAGCGGCGAAAGCAGAGATTCCCGCGTTGGCTCACGTCAAGCTATATGCTGTTTTTGCCAATTACAATAAATAGGCTGTAAATGCCAAATACAGTAAATAGTCTGTAAGACCGACTCGCGCCGGCCACCACCAGACTCGACGGTTCCGAAGTTCACCTGACGTGCGCACCCATCCGCAAAACCCCCAACAAATCCAAAACCCGTATCAATCGATTCACAGTTTGAAATTTACGTGCATCGCTGTACTGCCTAAAGTCTCCATCAATCTTAATGGAGACGCCGATGACCCG
>NZ_JAQGMM010000107.1 GCF_028292365.1 Caballeronia sp. | reverse complement strand
TCTGGGTGACTGTCAGCGCCAATGTCGAATCCGGTCGGGATCCGTCCAGGGCTGCCTGGACAAGGGGCGAACTCTACGGAGCAGCGAGATATGCCTGAATGAGATACGTCCTAATTCAGCATGTAGTGCGACACAAACAACATACCGGCTGCCCCAAATGCGCGGGTCTTATCGTCTAGCTAAGACGAATTGAGAATTTTTCGAGTTGAAGGACGAGAGCCATCTAGTCCGGCGATGCAACGTGCCAGTCGTCGCTGAACTACTCGATGACGGGATCACGCAGATGCACACTCCGGGTCATGTCACAATTTGTGTCGTTCGCGTCGAGATAGAACGTCTGTATGATCGCGGCGCTCGATTCACTTGCCAGGAAATCATCGCTTATGAATATCGCTCATGACCTCCAGACCATCGTCCATCAGGAACAGACGCTCGTCTTCCCGCAATTCGACTCGGACCGCGCGTGGCAAATAGGCACGCAACTCCGCGAAATGGCGGTGGCGCGCGGCGCGCCGATGGCGATCGACGTGCGCACCTTCGGCCAGCCTTTGTTTTTCGCTTTGCTGGAAGGCGCCACGCCCGACAACGTTCGCTGGGCGCAGCGCAAAGCGCGCACGGTCGAGCATTTTCGCCGCAGTTCGTATGCGATCGGTTTGAGCCTGCAGCAGGCGTCGGCAACACTCGCCGATAAATACAGCCTCCCCGCCGCCGAATTCGCCTCGCACGGTGGCGCGTTTCCGTTGACGGTAAAAGGCGCGGGTGTGATCGGCGTGGTGACGGTGTCGGGCTTGCCGCAACGCCAGGATCATGAGTTCGTGGTCGAGGCCTTGTGCGCCGTTCTCGGGCACGACGCAAGCGCGCTGGCGTTTCCATCGGACAAGGCATAACCGATGCGCTCTTCCGCTTATGCGTTGCTCGCCGTCGCTATTGTTGCCGAGGTTGTGGCGACATCGGCCCTACGGGCATCGGAAGGATTCTCGCGGCTGGTGCCATCCGTCATTGTGGTGATCGGCTATGGCATCTCGTTCTACTTGCTGTCGCTCACGCTGAAGTCGCTGCCCGTTGGCATTGTCTATGCCGTGTGGTCAGGGGCGGGTATTGTGCTGATTACGCTGGTGGCCGCGCTGTTATTCAAGCAGATCCCCGATCTGCCCGCCGTCCTCGGCATGGGCCTGATCGTGGCGGGCGTGGTGGTGCTGAACGTGTTTTCAAAGGTCAGCCCGCACTAGTGTTGGTAGTCGAACGGGCGGTTCCAAAGTTAATTACAGCGTACGACCATCGAACGGTTTTTAACATTCGCCGATACCACGTTCGTGATGCTGCCGCCCGTCGGCCCGCCTTCCTCGTTATCCTTCGATACGATCGTGTAGCCGGTCGCGCCGCATTTGTCGCCAGCCAGGACGTAACAGCTTGCCCATGTCGTGCTTGCATCGGCGCCGCTGCAGTTGATGGCGTAGCCGCTCTGGCCGTCGGGAAGGTGGATCAACGATGCATCGCTCGACGATGCACATCCGCCGAGGCTGAAAACACCCGCTGCCGCCATGATGAGGCCCGTAGCTTGTAAAACCCGCGCGATGCGAAACGGGGAGGGAGTCGGCAGGCGCCGTGCAAATTGCTTCATCGTGTTCCTCTAGTGGCAAACGCCGGATAACGCCGCAGAGGATCGGGCAGAACGCACAGACTCTGCGCCCGAACCCGCCTTTCCAAGCTACGTCTCCAACGTGTTTCCCAAACATGTGTCGTGCCGTATTTTCCCACACGCCGGAGAGCGCAGGAAAAAGCGGGTGTTTTGATCTGAATCAACCTACCTCGATAAATGCTTCATCAGCGTGGCCTCTGGCCCGCGCCTTGCAGTACGTTCGCAAGCAGGAGCACCGACGACGCATCGGATTTCCTCAAGCCCGGAAGAAAATGCAACAGGTTGCAACGGCAGCGAACTAATTGCCGAAGTCCAAACCTTACAGAGGCGCGGGCAACACGCGACACCTATAAAACATTTGAGAGGAAGACATGGCAGAACGCGTTAGCGGCCCGTATCGCGGGTATTACATCAGCGCGGCGGCACGCCTTACCCAGACTCCCGATCAGGCTGACGGAGAGCCGAACGCGCCTATCTACGTGGGTACAGTCAGCCTTGCCGAAGGCGGCCCGGATAACGTCCGTCGCTTCGAAGCGCTAGTCGACGTCGGCACTCAGCAGCGCTTTGCGACCGAGGACGAAGCGCTCGTCAATGTGGAGCAGGCGGCGCGCGCTTATATCGACAGATTATTGCAAAACAGCTGATGCGCACGCTCAACATCCGTCATCCGGCGATGCGCTGCGTTGCCGAGGCGCTGCTCGATTTGTTTCCGAGCGGCGCGGATATCAGCGAGATCGGCACGGATCAGAAGCCTTGCCTGTTCGTAAGCTGGCGCACCGGCGGCATGGCGAGTCATCCGGGCAATATTGCGTGGGGCGTGCATTACCGGTTCGAGGGGGAAGCATTGAGTCTTTTCGATCTCGCCACCGAGCCGGCGCAGCAGCAATTTTGCGAACGGGTACGAGACATGAGCCATCATCTGAAGTTCGACTACGCCGATCCAGACGCGGTGTCGCTGCTGATTGTCGAGGTGCCCGCCGGGCTGGTCCGGCTCAGCATGGAAGAAGCCAAGTAGACCGGATCGAGGCGCCGCGAGTAGGATCGTGCATTATTGCCATTTCCTTGCCATTCGAGGCCGCCATGAACATCCTTTTTCCCGCCGATGCGCCGGCGTATCGCGACGCGAATCTCACGGTGGTATTTGCGGCGCTGGTCGATGGCGAGCGCGTCGCGTGCGCGATCTCGGTCGAGGCGCTGGAGGATCATTTTGGCGTGCAGAGCTTCGACAGCACCGGCTGGATACGTGCATTCGATGCTGCGCGCCCGAGAATTGAAGCGGTTGCGAGGGAGCATCTGCACATCAATCATGGTGGGCCCGTGTTACTGAAGAGCGGCCATTTTCCGCCGGGAACGGCGAACTGATAGCAGGCATTTAACGAGGCGGGCACGTTGAACGCCTTTCAGTTTTGCATTGACTTGGGGCCTGTCATCCGGAAAATGCGCGAGATGGCAGGCTCAAAACAACATCTTTCAAATCAGCCCTTGCTGCGTATCCAAATCCTGGATGCGGCGCGCGAGATCGTCGTGCGTGAAGGTTTTGACGCATTATCGATGCGCAAGATTGCAGAGGTCGTCGGATATTCACCCGCTTCGCTATACCTGCACTTCGCCAGCCGCGATGCCATCGCCCACGCGCTTTGCGCCGAGGGCCACGCGCAACTGCTTGAGTCCCTGCACGCGCATGATGGCGTGGTGGAGCCGGTCGAACGCCTGAGGGCCATGGCGCATGCGTATGTCACGTTCGGACAGACACATCCCACGGTGTATCGGCTGATTTTCATGCAAAATCCCGCTTATACCGACGCCGCGTTTAACGATGTGGCATCGGCTGGCGAGACGGCGCTTTCCATGCTGACCAGGACGCTGGCGTTGGTTCGTCACCCCGCAGCACGCGCCGAAACGTTGTGGGCAGCGTTGCACGGTATCGTGTCGTTGAGCTTGACGGCCTCGACAGCTTTTACTACGCCGACCGCTACACTTATCGATGAAACGCTGGATCTGTTTTTGCCCACTGTCATCAAGAAAAAACCTGCTCGGCGACGTCCATCTGCACGTGGCGGCTGACGCGTTTTCAGTTCCATTTCCCGCTCCATTTTCACTCACACGAATAGAAATCCGCATTGCATATGACTGAATCCATCGATGAAATTCGTATCGAACGCGCGCAGGGTATCGGCTTCATTGCGCTGAACCGTCCGAAGGCGTTGAACGCGTTGTCCACGCCCATGCTGCACGCCATTCATCGCGCGCTGAACGCCTGGCGCGACGACCCTCTGGTGCACGCCGTGGTGATCTATAGCCCGCATCCGCGCGCGTTCTGCGCGGGCGGCGATATCCGGTTTTTATATCAATCGGCGAAGGCGGGCGAGCAAGCGGTCATCGAAGAATTTTTCACCGATGAATACCGTCTGAATCACGCGATTTTCACGTTTCCGAAGCCGTATATCGCGTTGCTGAACGGCGTGGTAATGGGCGGCGGAATGGGCATTTCGCAAGGCGCGCGGCATACGGGCGGCGTGCGTGTAGTCACCGGCTCGACGAAGATGGCGATGCCGGAGACGCGTATCGGCTTGTTTCCGGATGTGGGCGTGAGCTGGTTCCTCGCACGCACGCCGGGCGCGATCGGGCGTTATCTCGCGGCGACGGGCGCGACCATCGATGCCGCCGATGCGCTTTACGCCGGCCTCGCCGACGCATATATGGACGACGACGCGCTGCCCGCGCTTATCAATACGCTGAAGGAGAAATCGTTCGCGACCGGCGCGGAAGTGGTGCGGTTTATCGAAACTCAGGCGCGTTCGGATGCGGGGAAGGCGAGCGAACTTGCGAAGGAGCGCGGTTTTATCGACAAGCATTTCGCGTCGGGCAACGGCGCGGCCTGCCTGAAGTCGCTGGAAGGAACGACGGGCGGGGGCGGTGAGGAAAGTCATTGGGCTGCGCGCACGGTGGCTGAGCTGCGTGAGCGTTCGCCGTTATCCGTCGATGTGTCGCTGGAATTGATCGACCGCGCCAGGACGTCGAGCATGGCCGAGACGTTGAGGCGCGACCTTGGGCTCACGCGCGCGACGTTCGATCATGGCGATGTGATGGAAGGTATCCGGGCACGCATTGTCGACAAGGATAATCAGCCGGTGTGGAAAGTGTCGCGCATGGAGGACGTGACACGTGATGCAGTCATGCGGATGTACGACAGTCCGTGGGCTGAGCGCGACCATCCGCTGGCCGCGCTGACGGATTAGTCGGCGTCGCTGCCGGCCATGAAGGCGCGCATGAAGACGAGCGCGCCCCAGCCCCACATGGCATTCGATGCAAAACCGAGTGCCAGCCGGGGCAGCATGTTGCCGCTCGGCCAGATGCCTCGCAGCGGATCGACCACGAACACGCTCGCGGCGGTCAGCACGACGCCGCCGAACACCAGCGCGCCGATCCACGGCGCCGTGCGGTCGGGTGCGACGCGCAGTAGCCACGCCATCAAGATGCCGAACAACGCGCTCCATAGCGCATTGACGATGAATTCGGGAATGCCTAGCGGCAGGAAAGGAGTGGTGGAATAACCGGCTGGATCGACCACGCCGGCTGCATGCAACAACGCGATGGTCGCTTCACGGAAAAACAGTGCGGCGAGGAAGCCCGCGACGAACGGAAGAATGACTTTTTGCATTAAAAACCACCGCTTGAGACGCGAGCCGTGGCTGCGCCAGTATTTTAAGGTGGCGTCATTATAGGGTCGGGCATGTCGCATTATGGTGCAATCAGGCGCGGCTTTGCGGTCGATGCAACGGGTTCTGGCTAATGCGCTAATCAGGTTGCAGTTTCGCGGCGATGTTGCTTTGGATCGGGTTTGCGGGAGCTGTTGAGTCGCCTGCGGGGAGTTAGCGTACTTGGCGTCTGGATGCGGAGGTTTTGCTTTTGGTCGGATCGAGTTGGCGGTGCGTCGCTCGATAAGATCGCAAGTGCAAGTTTACAGGCGGATGTTGCGGGCGATGCCTCCGGCCGCGACAAGATTCACTGCGGTCGTCGCCGTTCCCACGCCGTGAATACACGATGGCCACCGGCTCTATTTCGCGATCGCGTCGCTGGCCGGGTTGTTGTGCAACATGCGGTCGCTGTTGGGCGGCAGGGCGGGGCGTTTTGTCGGCATGTTGTCCGGGTTATCTGCACGCGGGCCGGCTGCGTTCGGGACGCCGGGTGTAACCGGCGGTTTAGCCATCGACGCAGCGTCGGCCGCCGCCGCGGTCTGGGCCTGCGCGCTTGTTTCCAATCCGATGCCTAGCGCAGCAGTCACGAAGGCAAAGGTGACGACAGTGCCAGAGAGCGTTTTAATCGCACGGGATTTCATGGGCTTCTCCTGATCGACGGCGCATTTCGATTAGATCCGGCAAAGCGCTGCCATTTGATTTTTGAGACACCGGAGCGTGTGGAAGATTCGTTTTTTTGGTGATTGCCGGTGTTGTGGTCAGCGTTCGCAGCATTTGTGCCGCGACCGTAAGCATGGAAGTCGGTTTCAAGGCTTGTGTGCCGGTACCAATGTCGGCAAGGAATGCAAAAAATACCGTGTGGCATCGATTCCCCGTGCAGGCCGTTGATTTCACGGTAAATTCGATCCCAAGCGTCCAGTTCGTGGCCTATCGAGTGTTACGGTAAAATTACGCAATCAGCGCCGGAAAGGCGCCCAACGCTCACAATCAGCAGTTTCTCCATGTCGACAGCTTTAAAACCGAGCCCGCGCCGCGTCAGCGTTGCGCCCATGATGGACTGGACCGATAGGCATTGCCGGTCGTTCCACCGCATCTTGACGCGACATACGTGGCTCTACACCGAAATGGTCACGACCGGCGCGCTGCTGCATGGAGATGTCGCGCGGCATCTAGCGTTCACGCCAGGCGAAGCGCCCGTTGCGCTGCAGATCGGCGGCAGCGAACCGGCTGATCTCGCCCGTAGCGCGAAGCTGGGCGAGCAATGGGGCTACGACGAAATCAACCTGAATTGCGGTTGCCCGTCCGAGCGCGTGCAACGCGGTGCATTCGGCGCGTGCCTGATGAACGAGCCGCAACTGGTCGCGGATTGCGTGAAAGCGATGCGCGATGCGGTGTCGATTCCGGTCACGGTCAAACATCGAATAGGTGTGGACGCGGTTGAAGACTACGCATACGTGCGCGACTTCGTCGGCACCGTCGCCGAGGCCGGCTGTGAAGTGTTTATCGTCCACGCACGCAATGCGATCCTGAAGGGCTTGAGCCCGAAGGAAAATCGCGATATTCCGCCGCTGAAGTACGAATACGCGTATCAGTTGAAGCGCGATTTTCCGCATCTGGAAATATCGATCAACGGTGGCATCAAGACGCTCGATGAAGTGGAAGAGCATCTGAAACATGTCGATGGCGTGATGCTCGGCCGCGAGGCTTATCACAACCCTTACGTGCTCGCGGGCGTCGATACACGCTTTTACGGCGCGGACACGCCTGTGTTGTCGCGCGAGGAGGCTGAGGCGAGCTTGATCGACTACGCGCGTCAGGAAGTGGCGCGCGGGGCGTTCCTCGGCGGCATTACGCGGCATGCGCTGGGCTTGTATCGAGGCGTGGCGGGTGCGCGTGGCTGGCGTCGCGTTCTCTCGGATAGCCGCCGTCTCGCCACCGGCGATATGACCATTTTCGATGAAGCACGCACTCATCTGCGTGAAGCGGTCGAATTGATCGAATAAGGGACTAGGCAAAGCGAATCTTTGTTCGTATAATCTCGTTTCTCGATTCAGCAAGCCCGTTCCTGGTGAGCTAGAGAGGCAGCAAGAAGTAAGACAGTGGTGGCTGTAGCTCAGTTGGTAGAGTCCAGGATTGTGATTCCTGTTGTCGTGGGTTCGAGCCCCATCAGCCACCCCAAAAGATTCAAGCATAAAGCCCGACTTTCGCAAGTTGGGCTTTATGCTTTCTGGAATCAATGTAACTCTTGTTTAAGCCGATTTGGTCAAGACAAACCGATATACGACGTTCGTTCGAGACCGGTTTTAGCCAAATCTGCGTGATGATTTGCTGGTGTTTAAGAACATGTGCAGACGTTAATAACGTACCGCCATAACGTACTGGCAATCGATCACGTCAACTTGCCGAGAAGTTTTTCCGAAACAGCGTTCATGCAGGCGGCGCGAGGTGTTACAGCACCCGCCCGATACCTCAGGTTAAAAATCGAGAGGCTTAATTTTCATACGTTTGGCATTGCGGGCGAGCACGCCATCGAGTGTTGCCATTGTCTTTACTTCGGCATCCATTGCGGCAGCAAGGTGCAATGCGTCACCAGCACGCAGTCCCGTTGCGGCGTCCAAAGTCAGCACGGCAGCGCGGTGAAACGTAGACGGCTCAACCGGCAGCAACTGCAGATCGCTTGCGCAAAGGCGCTCGAACGCCTGCCATGCTGACGCCCCTTGCTCGGTGGATATTTGCGCCGTCCGTTGCTTGATGCCGAGGGCGCTTGCAAATTCAGTTACACACCATGCGGCGGAGGTCAGTTCGTCGGTGCACGCTGCATACCACCGTGCAACAGCGGCGCTCATGGGTTCATTTACGCAAAGCGCGACCAGCACAGACGTGTCTACATAAGTCGACATCAATAACGTGCTCCGCGCCGCAACTCTTCCATGACAGACTGCGATATTGGCATCGTCTCACGGGTTGCTTCAAGCTCCCGGGCGAAAGCGCTGCGGTCCCATTTAGAGGCGCGAATACTAAGGCCGCCGTCAATGGTCAAGTCAACCTGAACGTGGTCGCCTTCCTTCACGCCAATGCGGCGCACGTATTCGGCCGGAATGCGCAGCGCCAAGCTATTGCCCCATTTCGCAATTTGCAGGTTCATCTTATACGGCTCCGGTTGATATACGATTACGTATATACATCATAGCACCGTATTCACTATATGCAATCCCGCTCGACCAAAGTTACCGGTTCCTCCCATGCCCGCTCACCTGCGCGCCCGCATCGCGGTGCAGGCTGAACAGATCCGCCACCCCCAGTAATCCCACCGCCCCCACGATCAAAAACGCGATACTGAAATCGGCCGGCACGACGGTCTGCGCATCGTGGCCATGCATCCATTCGGCCAGCCTCAAAGCGATCGCCCCGAGCGCGACGCCAACTCCCATCGTCAACTGGAACAGCGTGCTCGACAACGCCGACGCGCCGCTCATCTGCGCCTTCGGGACATCGGCGAAACTGAGTGTGTTCAGCGCCGTGAACTGCAGCGAGCGGGACAGGCCGCTCGCAAACAACACGGCGACGACGATCCAGGTCGGCGTAGCAGGCGATATCAAGCTCATCACCGCCAGCGATAGAGCCGCCAGGATCCCGTTCACGATCAGCACCGGACGGAAGCCGAAGCGCCGCATGACCGGCGTGGTGACGAGTTTCATCGATAAATTACCGGCGAAGACCGACAACGTCAGCAGCCCGGATGCGAACGCGCTCAGCCCGAAGCCGACCTGAAACATCAGCGGCAGCAGGAACGGCGCCGCGCTGATGGCGATGCGAAACAGCGAGCCGCCGCCCATCGCCACCTTGAAGGTCTTGATCCGCAGCGCGTTGAGATCGAGCACCGGTTCGCTCGCGCGCCGCACATGCCACCATGCGCCCACGCCCGCGAGCACGCCGACGGCGATCAGTCCGCTTGCGAATACCCAGGACGTGTCGCTGCGGCCGATGAGTTCCATTGCGTAGAGCAGGGTCGTGCAGGCGAGGCCGCATAACACGAAACCCAGGAAATCGAAGCGGCGGCTGGCGTGCTCGCGGGTGTTATCGAGGTAACGAAGCGCCACCATCAAACCGATCACCCCGAGCGGCAAATTCAGATAAAAGATCCAGCGCCACGACGAATACGTGGTGATGAACCCGCCCAGGGGCGGTCCGATCACGGGCGCGACCAGCCCCGGCCAGGTGATGACGGAAATGGCGCGCATCAACCCTTCCTTGGGCGTAGCGCGTAATACCGCGAGCCGCCCGACCGGCACCATCATCGCGCCGCCGATACCCTGCAGCACCCGCGCCGCCGTGAACGTGGGCAGCGTCGACGTCATGCCGCACAGCACGGACGCAACCGTGAACAGGGCGATCGCGCTGCCAAACACGGTACGCAGGCCGAAGCGGTCCGCTGCCCAGCCGCTAATGGGGATGAATACGGCGAGCGTCAACAGATACGACGTAATACCAAGACTCAGGTCGACGGGGTGAAGACCAAACGAGCGCGCCATCTGCGGCAGCGCCGTCGCGATGATCGTGCCGTCAAGGTTCTCCATGAAGAAGGTCGCCGCGACCAGCATCACGATGACGGAGGAACCGCGTGGGTTCGCCGCGCCGGACGTGGTGCGGGTAAGGTCGGGGGCCTGCATCGAAGGGGTCTCTCTTGTTTGAATCTGAATGAACGCAGCGATATTGAAAAGCTAATGAAAGCCAAATTCACTGCATGCCTGCAGCTTACCGGGCTGGGCGAACGCCGTGGCGATCGGCACCAAAGCGGCACCAGAGTGGTACCCATGCAGCAAGGCCCGCGCTATGGTAGCTTCGACACTCGGCGAGCGCCTTTAAAACCTGAACACGAACATGGGGAAGCAAGCGATGGAGTACCGGAAACTCGGTGGAACAGATGTCAATGTCAGCCTTATCGGACTGGGCACCATGACCTGGGGCGAGCAGAACACGGAAACCGATGCGCACGCGCAACTCAATGCCGCGCTCGATGCCGGCATCAACCTGATCGACGCCGCCGAGATGTACCCGGTGCCGCCGCGCCCCGAGACGCAAGGGCGCACGGAGGCGTACATCGGCACGTGGCTGGCGGCGAACCCGGGAGCACGGGAGAAGATCGTTCTCGCCACCAAGATCGCGGGACCGGCACGCCAGCCGCACAACCCGCGGCATATTCGTGGCGAGGCAAACCAGTTCGACCGGAAGAATCTGACCGAAGCCGTGGATACCAGCCTCGCACGGCTGCAGACGGATTACGTCGATTTGTACCAGTTGCACTGGCCCGATCGCAGCACGATGACGTTCGGACGCGCGAACTATCCGTGGATCAAGGACGAATACACCGTGCCCATTGAAGAGACGCTGACGGTGCTCGGCGATCTCGTGAAGGCGGGGAAGATCCGCTACGTCGGGGTATCGAACGAGACGCCCTGGGGTGTCGCGCAATTCCTCCAGGCCGCCGATAAACTCGGCTTGCCGCGAATCGTGAGCATCCAGAATCCGTACAGCCTGGTGAATCGGACATTCGAAACCGGACTGTCCGAGTTCACGCACAAGGAAAATGTCGGCCTGCTGGCGTATTCGCCGCTGGCGTTCGGCTGGCTGTCCGGCAAGTACGAGGGCGGTGCGCGTCCCGCGGGCGCCCGTATCACGCTGTTCGAGCGGTTTGCACGCTACAGCAAGCCGCAAACGATCAAGGCCGTCAGCGGCTACGTGGAGCTCGCACGGCGTCACGGCCTGAGCCCGGCGCAACTCGCGCTCGCGTTCGTGAATAGCCGGCCGTTCACGACCAGCACGCTGATCGGCGCGACGTCGCTCGAGCAATTGCGCGAGAACATCGGCAGCCTGGACGTTAAATTGTCCGACGAGATCCTCGCTGAAATCGATGCGCTTCATGAAGCCCAGCCGAGTCCCGCTCCATGATCGTTTGCTGAAAAATGTCATGCGCCAGCGTTACGATGATCAAAAACGGCCACGATTTTTTACCCATCGCGTTCGTTTTTTGCATCGTTTCAAGCGTAAAGTTGTTGTCTCGTTGATGTCGTAATCGTCTGTCATAAGCCGCGCCGCGCCTGTTGCGGCGCGCGCTTCGCTGCTCTTTGGTGACGCGCCAGTTGTCATGGCACTACACTTGCTCGAAGGTCCCGGTTGCCCGCTGTGGCGCCTCTCGTGCCTCAGCGCGCCCTACGCAAAGGAGTCGTCGCTCATGCCGCAAACCCCCTCGAAGTCCTCTTCCGATCTCGACACCCTCGCCATCAACACCATCCGCACGTTGTCCATGGACGCCGTGCAAAAAGCCAATTCCGGTCACCCGGGTACGCCGATGGCGCTTGCGCCGGTCGGTTTTCATCTGTGGCAGAACCACCTGCGCTACGACCCGGCCGAGCCGCTGTGGCCGAATCGTGACCGCTTCGTGCTGTCGGTCGGTCATGCGTCCATGCTGCTGTATTCGCTGCTTCACCTGACCGGCGTGAAAGCCGTCGATCACGCGGGTAAGCCAACGGGCGGTCCGGCTGTGTCGCTGGATGACATCAAGCATTTTCGGCAACTGGATAGCAAGACGCCGGGCCATCCTGAATACCGCATGACAACGGGTGTTGAAACCACCACAGGGCCGCTCGGGCAGGGGCTTGGAAACAGCGTCGGCATGGCAATGGCCGGGCGCTGGTATGAGTCGCATTTCAACAAGCCGGATGCGCAGATTTTCGACTATCACGTGTATGCGCTGTGCGGCGACGGCGACATGATGGAAGGTATCTCGCACGAAGCCGCTTCCATAGCGGGTCATCTGAAGTTGTCGAATCTGACCTGGATCTACGACAGCAACCGCGTGACCATTGAGGGTCACACGGATCTCGCATACAGCGACGACGTGGAAACGCGTTTCAAGGGCTACCACTGGAACACGATTCACGTTGACGACGCCAACGACGCCGGCGCGCTCGAAACCGCGCTGAACCAGGCGAAGGCCAATACAGACGGACCCACGCTGATCGTGGTGAAGAGCGTTATCGGCTGGGGTGCGCCGCATAAGCAGGACACCTCCGCGGCGCACGGCGAGCCACTGGGCGTAGACGAAATCAAGCTCGCGAAGAAGTTCTACGGCTGGCCGGAGGACGCGAGTTTCCTCGTGCCGGACGGCGTGTATGAGCACTTCAACGAGGGCATCGGCGCGCGGGGCAAGGCGGCCCGCGTTGCGTGGCAAAAGAGTTTCGATGACTACGCGAAGAAGTACCCCGACCTGGCGAAAGAGTTCGCGCAGATCGAAGCGCATGAGTTGCCGGCGGGCTGGGACGCGGACATTCCTACGTTCGACGCCGATCCAAAAGGCATGGCATCGCGGGAATCGTCGGGCAAGGTGTTGAACGCCATTGCAAAGCGTTTCCCATGGATGATCGGCGGTTCGGCGGATTTGTCGCCATCGACGAAAACCGATATGAAGTTCGAAGGCGCGGGCAGTTTCGAGTTCGACAACTACGCCGGCCGCAACCTGCATTTCGGCATTCGCGAGCACGTGATGGGCGCAATCTGCAACGGCCTCGCGTTATCGAACCTGCGGCCCTACGGCTCCACGTTCCTGATTTTCAGTGACTACATGAAGCCGCCCATCCGGCTTTCGGCCATCATGGAAGTGCCTGTCATCTACGTGTTCACGCACGATTCAATTGGCGTGGGTGAAGACGGTCCGACGCACCAGCCGATCGAACAACTTGCGTCGTTGCGCGGTGTGCCGGGGCTCAGCACGTATCGTCCGGGCGACGCTAACGAAGTGTCCGAATCGTGGCGTGCCGCGCTGGCCGAACCGCAACGGCCGGCGTGCATCGTGGTGTCGCGCCAGCCAATGCCGACTTTCGACCGGTCGAAATATGGATCGGCGAAGGGCGTTCACAAGGGCGCGTATATTCTCGCCGACGCTGAAAACGGCAAGAAGCCAGAAGTTATCCTGATGGCGACGGGCACCGAAGTGTCGGTGTGCGTCGACACGTACGAGAAGCTCAAAAGTGAAGGCATCGCGGCGCGGGTCGTGTCCATGCCGTCATGGGATCTGTTTGAACGGCAGGACAATGCCTATAAGGATTCCGTGATTCCGCCGGATGTCGACGCGCGTGTGTGCGTCGAGCAGGCGGGCACGCTTGGCTGGGACCGCTATGTCGGCCGTCTTGGTTCGCAGATCGTGATGCATACGTTCGGGGCGTCGGCTCC
>NZ_JAQGMM010000076.1 GCF_028292365.1 Caballeronia sp. | reverse complement strand
ACGACAAGAAGTACATCCTGACGGCCGGCGAAAACGGCAGCTATGTCCTGAGCGACCCGGACGGCATCGCCATCCTGAACGGCAAGGTCGGCCAGGAAGCGAGCGGTACGAGCGCGCTTGGGCCCGTTACGCTGCTGGTTGAAAACATGAGCGGCGAGCCGGGGGCCAAATTCGAACTGTCGCGTGCATCCACGCTCGGTACCGTGGACGCGTTGCAAAAGCGCCTGACGGTGGCTGAAACAACGCTGCAGTCCGGCATCATCGCGTTGAGCCTTGAAGGCCACGACAGCAAGCTGACGTCGCAGATCGTGAACAACATCGCGCGCCGCTTCATTCAACAGGACCTCGACACGCGTTCGGCCGAAGCTGGCAAGACGCTCGCGTTCCTCGAGCAGCAGTTGCCAGAAGTCCGCGCGCAACTCGACCAGGCCGAGCAGAAGTACAACAACTTCCGGAACAAGCAAGGCACGGTCGACCTGAGCGAAGAAAGCCGCCTGTTGCTCCAGCAAGTCGTCGACAACAAGTCGAAGCTGATGGACCTGCAACAGCAACGCGCCGAACTCTCGCAGCGTTTCACCGCGAACCATCCGTCGGTGGCCGCGCTCGACGCGCAGATCGGTGCATTGCAGGCGGCTCAAGGTTCGCTGACCAAGAACGTCTCCGTGCTGCCCGATACCGAACAAACCGCACTGCGTTTGCTGCGCGACGTGCGGGTGGATACCGAGCTCTATACGAACCTGCTTAACAGCGCGCAGCAGTTGCGTGTGGCGAAGGCGGGGCAAGTAGGCAACGTGCGGGTGGTCGACTTCGCTGAAGCGGCCGACGATCCCGTGCGCCCGAAGCGCCTGCTCGTGATCCTGATCAGCCTGGCCGGCGGCCTGGTGCTTGGCATCCTCGTAGCGTTTATCCGCAAGTCGCTGTATGGCGGCGTGGAACGTCCGGAAGAAATCGAAAACCGCTTGGGCGTGCGTGTGTTCGCCATCGTGCCGCGCAGCAGCCGGCAATTGCGCTTGCAGCAGAAGGTCGGTTCGCGTAGCCAGGGTCTTCACGTCCTCGCCGCGACTTCGCCGGAAGATGCGGCAGTGGAAGGGATCCGTGGCCTGCGCACGTCGCTGCAACTGCAGATGGCCGATGCACGCAACAACGTGGTCATGCTGACGGGCTCACGTCCGGACGCAGGCAAGTCGTTCCTCTCGGTCAACCTGGCGACGCTGGTGGCATCGACGAGAAAGCGTGTTCTGCTGATCGACGGCGACATGCGTCGGGGCGATGTCCACTCGCACTTTGGCGTGCGACATATGCCGGGCTTGTCCGACGTGCTGATGGGCTCGGATATCGAATCCGCGGTGCTGCATGACGTGCTGCCGGGCGTCGACCTGCTGACCAAGGGCTCGCTGCCGTCGCATCCTTCGGAACTGCTGATGAGCGACCGCATGCATGAGGTGCTGGAAGTGCTCAAGCACAAGTACGACCTCGTGATCATCGATACGCCGCCGGTACTGGCGGTCACCGATGCAACCGTGATCGGCAAGCATGCCGGCACGAGCCTGCTGGTGGTGCGCCATGGCCGCAACCAGGTTGAAGAGATCGGCGAAACGATGAAGCGCCTGCATCACGGCGGCGTGAATATGAAGGGCGTGCTGTTGACCGATGTGCCGCAGTCGAGACTGATGTCCGGCAGCGCATACACCAACTACTACGGCTACGAGAGCATCCCTGAGTGATGCCTGGACGCGAAGGAAGACCTTGCGGCGCGCGGCGAGCTTGATGTCGGCGCCGCACATCCAATCTGAAAGAGAGGCACATGATGAAACGCAAGGTCGCTTTGATCACCGGCATTACCGGACAGGACGGCTCCTACCTGGCCGAGTTGCTGCTCACAAAAGGCTACGAAGTGCACGGCATCAAGCGCCGTAGCTCGCTGTTCAATACGGACCGTATCGACCACCTTTACAGCGATCCGCACGAGTCGGACCGCAAGTTCGTGCTGCATCACGGCGACTTGACGGATACCTCGAGCATCATGCGCATCGTGCAGCGCACCGAGCCGGATGAGATCTATAACCTCGGCGCGCAGAGCCACGTGCAGGTGTCGTTTGAAGAGCCGGAATACACGGCGAACGCCGACGGTCTTGGCGCGCTGCGCATTCTTGAAGCGATCCGCATTCTCGGCATGGAAAAAAAAGCGCGTTTCTACCAGGCGTCGACGTCCGAGCTCTACGGTCTGGTGCAAGAGTCGCCGCAGAAGGAAACCACGCCGTTTTATCCGCGCAGTCCGTATGCAGCGGCCAAGCTCTACGCCTACTGGATGACGGTGAACTATCGCGAAGCGTATGGCATGTACGCGTGCAACGGCATCCTGTTCAATCACGAGTCTCCTGTGCGCGGCGAGACCTTCGTCACGCGCAAGATCACCCGGGCGCTCGCGCGTATCGCGGTCGGCATGCAGGACGAGATGTACCTCGGCAACCTGTCCGCCATGCGCGACTGGGGCCACGCGCGCGACTACGTCGAGATGCAATGGCTGATGTTGCAACAGGACCAGCCGGAAGACTTTGTGATCGCCACGGGCGAGCAGCACAGCGTGCGCGAATTCGTGATCCAGGCCGCCGCCGAGCTCGGTGTTCATATGCGCTTCGAAGGTGAAGGCGTGGACGAAGTGGGCATCATCGACCGGGTCGAAGGACGCGAAACGAAGATGGCGAAGGGCGATGTGATCGTCCGCGTGGACCCGCGCTATTTCCGTCCGACGGAAGTGGAAACGCTGCTCGGCGATCCGTCGAAGGCGCACGCGAAACTGGGTTGGCGTCCGACTACAACATTCTCCTCACTGGTGAAGGAGATGGTCCGTTCAGATTTTCAAATAGCACGGCGTGACGCGCTCGTCACGATGGCGGGATTCAAAGCGCTTGAACACCACGAGTAAACATCATGGATAAAAACGCACGCATTTTTGTAGCGGGTCATCGCGGCATGGTCGGCTCGGCGTTGGTCCGACGCCTGACCAGCGAGGGGTATTGCAACATCATCACGCGCACCAAGTCGCAACTTGACCTGACTGACCAGGTCGGGGTCAACATGTTCTTCGAGAAGGAGAGCATTGACGTGGTGTTGCTCGCGGCGGCGAAGGTCGGCGGCATTCTCGCGAACTCGACGCTGCCGGCGTCGTTTATCTACGAGAACCTCACGATCGAAACCAACGTGATTCATGCGGCCTGCCGCTGGAACGTGTCGAAGCTCGTGTTCTTCGGTTCTTCGTGCATCTATCCAAAGGCCTGCCCGCAGCCGATCAAGGAAGAGTACTTGCTGACTTCGCCGCTCGAGCCGACCAACGAGGCGTATGCCATCGCGAAGATCGCCGGGCTGAAGCTCTGCGAAGCTTATAACCGCCAATACGGTTGCAAGTTCGTCTCGCTGATGCCAACCAATCTTTACGGTCCGAACGACAACTACGACCTGAAGAGCAGCCATGTGCTGCCGGCACTGATCCGCAAGGCGCACGAA
>NZ_JAQGMM010000071.1 GCF_028292365.1 Caballeronia sp. | reverse complement strand
CCGAGCGGATCGTGACGCTGGAAACATCGAACGCCGTAGCGAGTTCGTCGACCGATACTTCGCCACGCTTGCGGACAAGTTCGACGATACGCAAACGCCGATGAAGCGAGTTCTTGTTGGCCAACACGGCAGCACCACCTTTGCACTTTCGTTTCGAAAGATTTTAGTTTCGAAACGAAAGAGACGCAAAGGAGTTATGGTCGGTGTTTACCCGCGCCTTCTATCGCTTCCGATACCAGAGCATGTAGGTGGCGACCAGAACGACCATGAATGCGAGTCCGTAGACGAGCGTCATGCGAAATTGGCTCGTGAAAGCGGTAGTGATCATGATTGCCGCCATCAAACCCGCGCCCAGCAAACTTCCGAACGGATGCAGCACCATCCGGAAAGACAGCGCCGGCCCGTCATATCGAGCGCGGAAGAATAGGTGCGTGACGAAGATCATCAGCCAGGCGAACATCGCGCCAAAAATTGCCAGCGACATCATCAACCCGAACGCTATCGCCGGCCAAAACGCGGTGAGGATCGTCGCCAAGGCTATGCCGCTCGTCGACAAGGATAGCGCGGCGGTAGGCACGCCATTCGCGCTCAGGCGCCCGAAGCGCGCTGGCGCATAACCGGCCCGCGACAGGCTGAACATCATGCGGGTGGTGATGTAGAGCTGGCTGTTCATCGCAGAAAGCGCGGCGACGAGCACCACGAAGTTGATCACGCCCGCAGCGTACGGAACGTGGGTGGCGGCCATCACCTTGACGAACGGGCTTTCGTCGGTGCTGGCCTGCGTCCACGGGACGATTGCGAGCATCAGCGCCAGCGTGAGCAGATAGAAGAGCACCAGCCGGAACACGGTCGAGCGAAAAGCCCGTGCCACGGCGCGTTGCGGATCGCGCGCTTCGCCGGCCGCAACCGCGATCGTCTCGATGTTCAGGTAACTGAAGATGGAAACAATGACCGCAAACCACATGCCCTTCACGCCGTGCGGAAAGAAGCCGCCGTGCGCCGTGAAGTTGTTCAGCCCGACGCCGGACGACACCGGTGCGCCATACACAAACACCGCGCCGAGCAAGATAAACGCGACGATCGCCACGATTTTCAGCATCGAAAACCCGTATTCGATCACGCCGTACACCTTGACGCTCGCCGCGTTCACGCCAATCAGCGCGGCGGAGAAACCAACGATCCAATACCAGCCCGGCACGTTCGCGAACCAGTACTTCATGAACACGGCGACCGCGCTCACCTCGGTCCCGACCGCAAACACGACGGCCGACCAGTATGCGTAGCGCACGAGATATCCCGCGAGCGGCCCGATATAAAACTCCGCGTACGCGCCAAACGACCCGGAGGTCGGGTGCGCAACGGTCATCTCGGCGAGCGCGCCCATCAGCAACAACGCGATCAGCGCGCCGATCGCGTAACTCACCAGCACGCTCGGCCCGGCAAAACCGATCGCAAAACCGCTGCCTAAAAAAAGCCCCGTTCCGATCGCCCCGCCGATAGCGATCATCGACATCTGTCCGGCGGTCAAGCTCCGGTGCAGCCCCTTCTCCCGTTCGACAATTGTCTCGAACGATCCCCGTTTAAAGCTCAAATCAACCTCTTGAAGTCAATATCCGCAACAAATGCGGACGCAAAAAAGCGAGGCGGCGCGGGAAACTTCCCCGCGCCGCCTCGCCGATGATGACACACCTCAATCGCGTGTCACCTGACTTCAGTCTTACCTACTGCCCTGTCATTCAACCTCGACCGCTTCCGGATTCGGGTTGCGCGGCACCGGGCTTTCGTCGAACGTGAGCGCCACCTTGTCGTTCTCGTCCACGTCCACCGTCACGCGCCCACCCGACATCAGCTTGCCGAACAGCAACTCGTCCGCCAGCGCACGACGAATCGTGTCCTGGATCAGACGCTGCATGGGACGTGCGCCCATCAGCGGGTCGAAACCGTGCTTCGCCAGATGCGCGCGCAAGCCGTCGGTAAAGACTGCGTCGACCTTCTTCTCATGCAACTGATCTTCCAGTTGCATCAGGAACTTGTCGACCACACGCATGATGATTTCTTCATCCAGCGAGCGGAAGCTGATGATCTGGTCAAGACGATTACGGAACTCAGGCGTGAACATCCGCTTGATATCGGCCATTTCGTCGCCGGTTTCGCGGCGATTCGTGAATCCGATTGCCGACTTCTGCATCGCTTCGGCGCCCGCGTTCGTCGTCATGATGATGATGACGTTGCGGAAATCTGCCTTGCGACCGTTGTTGTCGGTCAGCGTGCCGTGGTCCATGACCTGCAGCAGCACGTTGTAGATATCCGGATGCGCCTTTTCGATTTCGTCGAGCAACAGCACGCAATGCGGCTTCTTCGTGACGGCTTCAGTCAGCAAACCGCCCTGATCGAATCCGACATAACCCGGCGGCGCGCCAATCAGCCGGCTGACCGCATGACGCTCCATGTACTCGGACATGTCGAAGCGCAGCAATTCGATACCCAGCGTGAACGCCAGTTGCTTCGCCACTTCCGTCTTGCCGACGCCCGTGGGACCCGAGAACAGGAACGCGCCAATTGGCTTGTCCGTCTTGCCGAGACCCGCACGCGCCATCTTGATGGCGGCGGCCAATGCATCGATAGACTGATCCTGACCAAACACCACGCTCTTCAGGTCGCGATCCAGCGTCTGCAACTTGCTGCGATCGTCCTGCGAAACGCTTTGCGGCGGGACACGCGCGATCTTCGAGATGATCTCTTCGATCTCGTTCTTGCCGATAGTCTTCTTCTGCTTCGACTTCGGCAGGATGCGTTGCGCTGCGCCCGCTTCGTCGATCACGTCAATAGCCTTATCCGGCAAATGACGGTCCGTGATAAAGCGCGCCGACAATTCAGCCGCCGCGGACAGCGCTCCCGACGAATATTTCACGCCGTGATGCTCTTCGAAACGCGACTTGAGACCGCGCAAGATCGCGATAGTCTGCTCGACCGTCGGCTCGGCCACATCAACCTTCTGGAAACGACGCGACAACGCCGCATCTTTTTCGAAGATTCCGCGATATTCCGTGAACGTGGTGGCGCCGATGCACTTCAACTGACCCGACGACAAAGCCGGCTTCAGCAGGTTCGATGCATCCAGCGTGCCGCCCGACGCCGCGCCCGCACCAATCAGCGTGTGAATTTCGTCGATGAACAGCACCGCGTGCGGGCGTTCCTTCAACTCTTTCAGCACCGTCTTGAGGCGTTGCTCGAAATCGCCACGATACTTGGTACCGGCCAGCAATGCGCCCATATCGAGCGAATACACCTGGGCGTCCGCAAGAATATCCGGCACTTCGCCGCGCGTGATGCGCCAGGCGAGCCCTTCGGCAATGGCAGTCTTACCGACACCGGCTTCGCCCACGAGCAACGGATTGTTCTTTCGGCGACGGCACAGCACCTGCACCACACGCTCTACCTCCAGTTCACGGCCAATCAACGGGTCAATCTTGCCGTCTTTCGCGAGCTGGTTAAGGTTCTGCGTGAATTGCGCAAGCGGGGTTTCCTTTTGCGCAGCCGCGTCTTCCGCTTCGGGATTCGCGTCGCTGCTTGCCTTCGCCGCGTCGCCCGTATTCGTCTTCGCGATGCCATGCGAGATGAAATTGACGACGTCGAGGCGCGTCACGCCCTGCTGTTGCAGGTAGTAGACGGCATGTGAATCCTTTTCACCGAAGATAGCGACAAGCACGTTCGCGCCGGTCACTTCCTTCTTTCCGTTCGATGTTGATTGCACGTGCATGATCGCGCGTTGAATCACGCGCTGAAAACCAAGCGTCGGCTGGGTATCAACATCGTCCGTGCCGGGCACGGTCGGGGTGTTGTCATGAATGAAATTGCGCAGGTTCTGACGCAAATCTTCAATATTCGCTGCGCATGCGCGCAACACTTCAGCCGCGGTCGGGTTGTCCAACAAGGCCAGTAAAAGATGCTCGACCGTAATGAACTCGTGCCGCGCCTGACGTGCTTCCATAAACGCCATGTGCAGACTGACTTCCAGTTCCTGGGCAATCATGCTTCCTCCATCACACACTGCAGCGGATGACCCGCTTGCCTCGCGTGGCTAACGACTTGCTCAACTTTGGTCGACGCGATGTCCCGCGTATAGACCCCACAAACTCCCCTGCCTTCGCGATGAACCTTCAGCATGATTTGCGTCGCAGTCTCACGATCTTTGTTGAAATGTTCCTGCACGACGAACACGACGAATTCCATCGGCGTGAAGTCGTCATTCAGCAGCACCACCTTGTACATGGACGGCTGTTTCAGCTTTTGTTCCTGCCGCTCCAGTACGGTGCCATCCTGCTTGTTGGGATTGATCGCCATACGCCCATTCTAAACAACTCGGACAGGCTCGCCATCTCGCCAAAACCCCGTTCGCCATATGAGCCGAAACGGTGTCGCCGCACGCTTCGCGCAACCTGTCGCTTGCTGAATTCCGCCAGCCTTTGTGACACAGGCCAGCCCTCTTGAAACATCGTTGAATCCAGTATCGCACAGCTCTCAAAAAAACGAATTGTCGACTCGGGCTCTGCCTGCCTTGGGCTCCGCAGCGGGCGCACCAGTGGCCGCTACATTGACCACACTCCCCGTTACGGCTGACTCTTCGGCTGACTCATCGGCTTGACTCAGTGAATCACTGTTCGAATGACCTCTGCGACCTACTCCTGCAACCCGCTGCGGCCGCTGGCACTAACCGCCTGCTGCCGACACTCGTCATGTGCGTCGATTATGCGACTTTTCAAGATGGCGTGCTTGTGCGGCGGGATACGCGCAAAGCGGGAAAAACCCTTGAAATGAGGTCTTTACAACGTCTTTACGACCATCTCAAAATTTTCTTGACACTTGATTTAAGAGATTAAACAATCAAACTGGCACTTTTTTCCGAAGCGTTTCAGGTGAAGAAAGGCCGCGGTGAGCTTGTGAGGAGGGGGCGGTCCACTTTGTGGGTTGCCAAGCTTTTCGAGCGTGCTCGTGGTAGCGACGAGAGTGAGAGGGGAAGTGATGTCAACTGGTACGGTCAAATGGTTCAACGACGCGAAAGGCTACGGATTCATCACGCCCGATGAAGGCGGCGAGGATCTGTTTGCTCATTTCTCGGCGATACAAATGAATGGTTTCAAGACGCTCAAGGAAGGCCAGAAGGTCAGCTTTGAGATTGTCCAGGGACCGAAGGGCAAACAGGCATCGAACATCCAGGAATCTGCCTGACCGTTCGATAGCGCGCTGTCCTCGAAAACCGGCCGCGTGCCGTGACACTGTTCAGATAAGCGTTTCTTTATCATCCGACAGTTGAATGCAACGGCGGGATTCAACGGCCCGAACGCATCTGCGCTCGGGCCGTTTTTCATTCCGGCGCGGCTGAAACTGTTTTGAGCCGCACGGCAAATATCGAATCCGCCGATGAACCCGGCTAACTTGTTGAAAAATGACTGCGGAAACCTGACTGAGGCGGCAGTTACCGGCAGCTACCTTAGGTCATCTTGATCGTTGAATGGAATCTAACGTCACGAGAATCCTTTACGGCTGCTCGTGGTCAGGTCGAACCTTGCGCGGGCGCCCGCCTTTTTTGCCATTTTTCCGTGACGATGCGGCCTTGGCGTCCGATTTGACCGAACCGGCGCGGCTTGCCAAATGCTTCATCCAGACCTGTGAACCATCTCCCGGACACGGCCATCCTCAAAAATTTACATTTCACTCCTTGCAGTGCTCAGCTAACACCGGCGTCCCCACCGAAGATCAGTTCACGCCGACCTCAAGAAAAAAACCCCGGTGAGCCAAACTCAACCGGGGTTTCCGAGACTTCGTGATACCGACTTACATGTTTTCGATCAGCACCTGGCCGAAGCCCGAGCATGAAACCTGCGTCGCGCCTTCCATCAGGCGCGCGAAGTCGTACGTCACGCGTTTTTTCAGGATCGATGCTTCCATCGACTTGATGATGATGTCCGCTGCTTCGGTCCAGCCGAGGTGGCGCAGCATCATTTCCGCCGACAGGATTTCCGAACCCGGATTCACATAGTCCTTGCCCGCGTATTTCGGCGCAGTGCCGTGCGTGGCTTCGAACATGGCCACCGAATCCGACATGTTCGCGCCCGGAGCAATGCCAATACCGCCGACCTGAGCCGCCAGCGCGTCCGACACATAATCGCCGTTCAGGTTCAGCGTGGCGATCACGTCGTACTCAGCCGGGCGCAACAGGATTTGCTGGAGGAAGGCATCCGCGATAACGTCCTTGAGCACAACGTCGCCGCCCTTCGGGCTCTTGATCTTCATCCACGGGCCGCCGTCGATGAGTTCCGCACCGAACTCCTTCTGCGCCAGCGCATAGCCGAAATCACGGAACGCACCTTCCGTGTATTTCATGATGTTGCCCTTGTGCACGAGCGTGACGGTATTGCGATTGTGGTCGATCGCGTACTGGATTGCCTTACGAACCAGACGCTCCGTGCCTTCACGCGACACCGGTTTGACACCGATACCCGACGTATCCGGGAAGCGGATCTTCGTCACGCCCATTTCTTCACGCAGGAACTTGATGACCTTCTTCGCCTCTTCCGACTCGGCCGCCCATTCGATGCCGGCGTAAATATCTTCCGAGTTCTCACGGAAGATGATCATGTTGACCTTTTCCGGCTCACGCACCGGCGACGGCACGCCCTTGAAGTACTGCACCGGGCGCAGGCAGACGTACAGGTCGAGTTGCTGGCGCAGCGCGACGTTCAGCGAACGGATACCGCCGCCAACCGGCGTGGTGAGCGGCCCTTTGATAGAGACGACATATTCCTTCAGCACGTCCAGCGTTTCATCCGGCAGCCACACGTCCGGACCGTAGACCTTGGTGGCCTTCTCGCCCGCGAAGATTTCCATCCAGTGGATCTTCTTCTTGCCGGCATAGGCTTTTTCCACCGCAGCGTCGACAACCTTGATCATCACCGGCGTGATGTCCACACCCGTACCATCGCCTTCAATGAAAGGGATGATCGGCTGGTCGGAAACGTTGAGCGAGTAATCCGCATTAACGGTGATCTTGTCACCGCCCGTCGGAACCTTGATGTGCTGATACGGCATGGTCGACTCCAAAGATGGCTGGCTAGCTGAAACAGAAATGCGCAGAATGCGTTCGGAAATTCGGCGAAAAGGCGGACGAGCGAACGGTGGCCCGGCGATCAGCGCCAATACCGGCGCGGCGCCCGGGGCGACCAGAACGGTATTCTAGCCCACCGTGCAGAGGGCTTGCCCGGCACCCGTTTCGCCGCAGCGCAACAAAACGGTGCATGCGGGCGCAGTCCAAATACCGTCGATGATGCTGCGGCCACGATCGGCTCTTGTACGATTCATGTCTTATGTCTTATATAAGACTTGGGACTTGGTGTTTCGGATTATGCATTAATATCGCGCCATCCGCCATAGCCGGATCGCCCGCTGCGCTTGAGCGGCACCTCGTTTCTTTTCGCTTTTCCTCATCGATTTCCCGCCATGCCGCTGCTTGCTCTTAACAAACCGTTCGGCACGATCTGTCAATTTTCGCCGCACGAGAAGCACCCTTCGCTGGGCGAATGGGTGAAGACGCCCGGCGTTTATCCGGCGGGCCGGCTTGACACCGACAGCGAAGGCCTGCTGCTGCTCACCGACGATGGCGTGCTTCAGGCGCGTATTGCCGAGCCCCGTCACAAGCTGGTCAAACGGTATTGGGCACAAGTCGACGGTGCGCCCGACGCAGACGCTCTCGATCGTCTGGCCGCAGGCGTTGACCTGGGGGATTTCGTGACGCGGCCGTGCGGCGTGAAGCGGGTTGAACCCGTGGAATGGGTGGACCGGCTTTGGCCACGTAACCCGCCTATTCGATACCGCGCCGCCATTCCGACCACCTGGATCGAACTGTCGATCAGCGAGGGACGTAATCGGCAGGTGCGTCGAATGACCGCAGCCGTCGGATATCCAACACTGCGACTGGTGCGCGTGGGTATCGGCGTGCTCGATATATTCAGTCTCGGACTTGCGCCGGGCGCATCGATCGAACTGCCGCCGCGCGCGCCGTGGAACGGCATTGTTTAACAACGACGCTCGACTGGAACAACCACATTACAAAATCATTTCGCTTTCCAAACAATCATCGCTGCACGATTCCCAAAAAACACGTCAACGGACTTCCGGCATGCGGCGTTATTCGCTGCAGATGCCTTAAAACCGCCATCCGGCATTAGCGAAGGACCGCAACAGAGAGCCAGCATTCGAAGGCTTTATGTAAGGTTCAAGCGCTCGCAGCGGGATCGAAGTTTTGTTCGAATCCCCTGTCAACCAAAAGGTGGATGGCTCGTTTACCGTCATGACTCCATCGACCGGGTCACAAGGTTAAATCAAACTAAAGCTGAGGATTTACAACATGAACAAACTGATCGCTGCTCTCGTCGCTGGCCTGTTCGCAACGGCTGCATTTGCACAAGCTTCGGCTCCGGAAGCATCGGCTCCTGCAGCTGCTTCGACCGCTCACAAGGCAACGCACAAGAAGTCGACGACGCATAAGAAGGCTACGCACAAGAAGGCAGCTTCGGCTGCTGCTGCTTCGGCCGCGTCGGAGTAAGTTGGTAATAGATCGCGGTAACGCGACGCTAGACCAAGTAGTGCTGCCGCGAAAGCGGCATTGAAAGGCAGACACCTGCAAAGGTTTCTGCCTTTTTCTTTGGGTCTTTGGATCGGTTTGATTGTTTGCGCGGGTTATATCCACGTAGATCCACACAGGCACTTTTTGTCGGCGTGCGCGCGCTCAAGTAACATGCGCCAGTCTTCACTGATTCTTTAGCTAACCGGCTTCATCTCACCAGGAGTTTCGCCGTGCGTCTTTCATGGCTCTCGCCCCGTTCGGTTTCATCGTTTGATCTTGGACGTCTAGTGCGCCGCGCGCTTGTTGCGTTTTCCGTTCCGCTCGTTTCGTTGATTGCAGTCGCGCCGCTGGCAGCACACGCTCAACCGCTGGCCGCAGCACCGGGACAAATGCCACCGGGTGCAAAAAAGCCCGCCGATTTTCCGCACACGAAACTCACCGCGGGCATGTATGTGATCGACGCCGCCGTTGCCGCGAATGATGCCGATCGCGAACAAGGCCTGATGTATCGCACGAAGCTCGAGCCCAACGAAGGCATGCTGTTCGTCTTCAATGAAACGGCCGTGCACTGTTTCTGGATGAAAAACACGTTGATCCCGCTGTCGATCGCGTTCATGCGCGCGGACGGAACCGTCACGGACATCGATGAAATGCAGGCCGAGACGGAAAACAACCACTGCCCGCGAAACAATGGCGTGTACGCGCTGGAAATGAGCAAGGGCTGGTTTGCATCGAAGGGAATTCAGCCGGGCACGCAGATCAAGGGGTTGCCTGCACCGCAATAACGGGTGCTCGGAGCGGGGTGATTAGTCTCCACGCCTCCACTCACGCCGCGCCAGTCCCGAAAAGTTGCACCCAAAGCCGGCCGCCCGCCTATGCGCGCGCCGGCTTTTTGCTTTTCGCGGCACAAGACGCAACGCAGGTCGTAACCGGGAACATCTCCCGCGCGTCATCAAAGATTCATCTTTTTCGCCGAGCTGGCAAGAATCCTGCAAAGACCTTGTCGACGCGCTATCCTAATAAACCAGCGAAGCTGTCACACAAGCACGACAAAGCTTCGCTCCGGAGCTGCCGGCCGGGCCGTCGTGCCCGGTTCGGGCTGCAAAGCTCCATCCAATCAACAGGAGGTTCAAGTGCCCCGCAAGACTCCCATCGACCGCTATCGGAATATTGGTATCAGCGCTCATATCGATGCCGGTAAGACCACCACCACCGAACGCATTCTTTTCTATACCGGTGTGAATCACAAAATTGGTGAGGTTCACAACGGCGCGGCCACGATGGACTGGATGGAGCAGGAGCAGGAGCGCGGCATCACGATCACTTCCGCCGCCACCACGGCCTTCTGGAAAGGCATGGCGGGAAATTATCCGGAACATCGGATCAACATTATCGATACACCGGGACACGTCGATTTCACCATCGAAGTGGAACGGTCGATGCGCGTGCTCGACGGCGCCTGCATGGTCTATGACTCAGTGGGCGGCGTTCAGCCGCAATCGGAAACGGTCTGGCGTCAGGCCAACAAATACAAGGTGCCGCGCATTGCGTTCGTCAACAAGATGGACCGCGTCGGCGCAGACTTCTTCCGCGTGCAGCGGCAGATCGGCGATCGCCTGAAGGGGACCGCGGTACCGATCCAGATTCCGGTCGGTGCGGAAGATCATTTCCAGGGCGTGGTCGACCTCGTCAAGATGAAGGCGATCTACTGGGACGAAGAGAACCAGGGCATCAAGTTCGAGTACCGGGACATTCCGCCGGAACTCGCAGATACCGCGAAGGAATGGCACGACAAGATGGTCGAGGCCGCCGCCGAAGCGAGCGAGGAACTGCTCGATAAGTATCTCGGCGGCGAAACGCTGACCGAAGAGGAAATCAAGCACGGCATCCGCGTGCGCACGATCGCCAACGAGATCGTGCCGATGCTGTGCGGCAGTGCGTTCAAGAACAAGGGCGTGCAGGCCATGCTGGACGCGGTGATCGACTATCTGCCCTCGCCGCTCGACATCCCGGCGATCACCGGTCACGACGAGGACGATAACGAAATCGAACGTCATCCGAAGGACGACGATCCGTTCTCCGCCCTTGCCTTCAAGATCATGACCGACCCGTTCGTCGGCCAGCTGATCTTCTTCCGGGTGTATTCGGGCGTGGTGAATTCGGGCGATACCGTCTACAACTCGGCCAAGGAAAAGAAGGAACGCCTTGGCCGGATCCTGCAGATGCATGCGAACGAACGGAAGGAAATCAAGGAAGTGTACGCGGGCGACATTGCCGCGGCGGTCGGCCTGAAAGAAGCAACCACGGGCGACACACTGTGCGATCCGAATCACGTGATCATCCTCGAAAAGATGATCTTCCCTGAACCGGTGATTTCGCAGGCCGTCGAGCCGAAGACCAAGGTCGACCAGGAAAAAATGGGCCTGGCGCTGAACCGCCTGGCACAGGAAGATCCTTCGTTCCGCGTCAAGACCGACGAAGAGTCGGGCCAGACCATCATC
>NZ_JAQGMM010000047.1 GCF_028292365.1 Caballeronia sp. | reverse complement strand
GGGTTCACACATCCGTGGCTCTGGCGAGCACCGTGCTTTTGGGGCACCTATGAATGAAAACTGCACGCTGTGGACACTTAGGGTAGAGCGGTTAAAAGCGTTTTCTTTGCTTCGTTTCTTTGTCGCTAAGGACCAAGAAATGACGTGCCGCCACGCACAGTGGCTAACAGTGGTAAAGAAATCAGCCAACTCAAGCAGACCGCTAACACTGAAAGCAGCAACCCGGCAATGACCCCGACCGCCAACGCAGGAACCTCGCACCCCGGCATCAACCCAGACCGCTAACCCCAGAACCACCCCGCCCCATCCTCTCACACCCTTCCGATCATCTTCTTGACGGATTGTATGATAGACATATAATAAGTTAAAAAACCCGTATCCAAAAAACGGGCTGATCAGCAGCAAAACCCAGGAGACAAATGTCGATGCTAGCCGAAGCAAGTATTGGGTATCGTCTTGACCGGTTGCCGCTCTCGCGCTTCCACTGGCGGCTGCTCGGCCTCGTTGCTGCGGGCATGTTCTTTGATTCGTTCGACATTTACATTGCCGGTGCGGTACTAGCGGCCCTCATCCACAGCGGTGAATCAACACTGCAACTCAACGCGGGTTTTGTCTCCGCAACCTTCATCGGCATGATGGCCGGCGCGTGGTTGTCGGGCCTGCTCGGTGACCGCTTTGGCCGGCGCTTCTCGTATCAGTTCAATCTCGGCGTGTACGGATTTGCATCGATTGCCGCAGCCTTATCCCCGAATATCTACTGGCTGATTTTCTTCAGGCTGGTAATGGGCCTTGGCATGGGCGCGGAGATCGTGGTGGGCTACGGTACGCTCAGCGAATTCATACCAGCAACATGGCGCGGACGCTTCGGCACGATCCTGAACCTGATCATCAACACGTCGCTGTTCTTCTCCACGTTCATCGGCTGGCTGATCATTCCCCATTACGGCTGGCGGTGGATGTTCGCCATTGCAGGCGTCGGCGCACTGATCGTCTGGTTCCTGCGCAAGTCGATGATGGAGTCGCCGCGCTGGCTGGCATCGCGAGGACGCACCACGGAAGCCGAGGAAATCGTGACGCGGATCGAGACGGCTTGCGGAGTGAGCCCAGGCTCACCGGACTATCCGCACGTGCCCGTGGACCTTCTTTCGCGCGATGCCGCCCCCGAGACACCTGCGCGGCTAGCCGACCTCTTTTCGCGTCGGCTGATCAAACGCACGATCACCGGTATCACCGTGCTGATCGGACTGTTCACGGTCAACTACGCATTCGTCAGCTGGATCCCGACCTTCCTGGTCAAACAGGGACATAGCGTCTCCAACTCGCTAGGCCTGACCACCTTGATGTTCGCAGGTGGCCCGCTGGGCTCGCTGATCGCCTTCGGGCTCGCCGAACGTCTGGGCAGGAAGTGGGGCATTGTCGTGTTCTCCCTGATCGGAATTGTTTTCGCCGTTGCGTATCCGTTCGCGCAGTCGCAGGTCATGATTACGGCCTGCGGCTTTGCGATAACCGCATGCATCTATGTGCTTTCGTCTTTCAGCGTGGCGAGCTATGTACCCGAACTCTTCCCCACGGAAGTCCGCCTACGCGGCTCGGGTCTGTGCAACACGATTGGCCGCGGCTTCAACATCCTGGTGCCGTATCTCGTCGCCATGGCGTTTGCATCGTTCGGCATAGTCGGCGTGGTCTCCATGATTGCCGGCACCCTTCTGCTGCAAGCGCTAATCGTGGCGGCCATTGGACCGGAAACCAAGAATCGGTCGCTCGAAGAGATCGCCGGGGCAGCGACAGTCGAAACCCCATCTGAAGCGGACACCAGTCCGGCCACCGCACTCAAATAGCTTTCCATCCAAAGCAAAGCTAAAAGCAACCCCCAAGCAACTCGCATCGCAAGGAATCCCTGTCATGCCAACGCCTGAAAACTATCGCATCTTCGCAGTGAAGTACGCGCACCACGCGCGCCGTTCCACCGAGAACTTCATTGGCGGCGATTCGCACGACGTCCCCATGCCACTCGATTATTTCGTGTGGGCGGTCGTCGGCGAGTCGCGCACATTCATCGTGGATACGGGGTTCGACACCAGCATGGCGCAGCAGCGCGGACGCATCATTACCAACCCGGTTGAAGAGGGCCTGAAGCGGATCGGCATCCGGCCGGAGTCGGTGGACGACGTCATCCTCACGCACATGCACTACGACCACGCCGGCAATCGCTCACTCTTTCCGAAGGCGCGCTATCACGTGCAGGACAAGGAGATGGCCTATTGCACGGGTCGCTGCATGTGTCATCACGCACTGAGCCATCCATTCGAACCGGAAGACGTCAAGGCAATGGTCGGCCGGGTGTTCGACGGGCGCGTGGAGTTTCACGATGGCGATTCACAACTCACACCGGGCTTGAGCGTGCATTGGGTCGGCGGCCATTCGAATGGCCTGCAAGTCGTGCGCGTTCACACGGAGCGCGGCTGGGTCGTGCTTGCCTCCGACGCCTCCCATTTCTACGCGAACATACGCGAGAACCGGCCGTACCCGATCGTCTACAACGTCGGCGACATGCTGGAGGGCTTCAAGACTGTGATGCATCTGGCGGACTCGCCCGATCATGTCGTGCCCGGGCATGACCCCGAAGTACTCAAGGTCTATGCCCCGCATGACCGCGAAACCGAAGGCTGGATCGCACGCCTGGACGTGGCGCCGGGTGTGGCGTCACGCGTGGTGTCACGCGTGGTGTCACGTTAACCGCTCCTTACTTTGATTCCTACCGATGGAGAGCAGCACCATGATTGTAGAGATGCGCGTTTATCACTGCTTGCCGGGCCGTTTGCCTGCCCTTCAGGAACGTTTCACTACCACAACGCTGGGCTTTTTCCAAAAATATGGCATCGAACAGATCGGCTTCTGGACCACGCTGATCGGGCCCAGCAACCACACGCTTACCTACCTGCTGAAGTGGCAAAGCCTCGCCGAACGCGAGACAAAGTGGAATGCGTTCCAGGCCGATGAGGAATGGATCACCAAGCGCGCGGCGAGCGAGGCCGAGAAGATGATCGTCGAGCGGATCGAGAATGTGTTTCTCACGCCGACAGCTTTCTCCACATTGAAGTAAAAACAGGGAAAACCCGAATCAATTGTCTATCGACTGATTGTCAGACAATCGTATAGACTTATTGCATAGACGCGGCGAGACATTCGCCGCCTGTCGATTTTGAGTTCTATCAGGAAGGCAAGGCAGATGACGCGACCGCAACGGATTGGTTTTATCGGGTTGGGAATGATGGGCTCGCCCATGGTGCATTGCTTGGTGAAAGCTGGCTTTGAACTCTTTCTCGCCGATGCCGACGCGTCTCGCACGGATGCGCTTGCGAAGGAAATTGGCGCGGTGCGGCTGGATCCGAACAATGCCGCATCGCTCGATGTACTGATCACCATGTTGCCGAATTCGGCGATCGTGGAGAGCGTGCTGCTCGACGGCGACACCAAGGCTTGGGCGCGTCTCTTGCCCAAGGGCGCGGTTGTGATCGACATGAGTTCATCGGAGCCGGAGCGCTCGCGCAAGCTGGGTGCGACGCTCGAGAAGATGGGACTCGACTATCTCGATGCGCCCGTCTCCGGCGGTGTGAAGAAGGCAAAGGAGGGCACGCTCGCGATCCTCGCCGGTGGTGACGCAGCGGTCCTGGATACTTGCAAGCCCGTGCTTGAAGCGATGGGAAAGAGTGTCCTGCATATCGGCACGGCGGGGTCGGGACACGCAGCGAAGGCGCTGAACAATTACGTCTCGGCAGCAGGCCTGATGGCGACGGTGGAAGCGCTGCACATTGCGGAGCGTTTCGGTATTGACCCGGCTTCCATGACGGATGTGCTGAATGCATCGACGGGACGCAGCAATACCTCGGAGAACAAGGTCAAGCAATTCATGCTCTCGGGCTCGTATGCATCCGGCTTTGCCTTGCAGTTGATGAACAAGGACCTGAAGATCGCGCGCGCATTGTCCGAGGCAGTGGGTTATCCGATGAAGCTCGGCATGACGTGTACGACAGTCTGGGACGAAGTGTCTCAACGCTCGACGCCTACGACGGATCACACCGAGATGTACCGGTTGCTGATTGATAACGAGTAAGCGACGAATCAACCCGCAAACAGAGAGGACGAACATGTCTCGTGCGGCACAGTTTTATATCGATGGACAATGGACCGATCCGGTCTCGCCGGCCTGGTTCGATCTGATCGATCCGGCAACGGAAAGCAGGATCGATCGGCTGGCGTTAGGCAATGCGACCGATGTTGAGCGCGCGGTAGCCGCTGCCCGAAAAGCATTGGCTGATTACTCGGCGACTTCGGTGCAGGAGCGCATTGACTTGCTCCGGCGAATCGTTCAGATCTACGAGCGGCGCTACGATGAATTTGCCGAAGCAATGCGCATGGAGATGGGCGCGCCGATCGCATTTGCGCGTAAAGGGCAGGCGGCGCGCGGTCCGGCGCACTTGAATGCGTTGATCAGTGTGCTCGAGAATTTCGAGTTCGAAGAACAGCGCGGCACAACGCGCGTGCGTCTCGAACCCATAGGCGTTTGCGGACTCATCACGCCCTGGAACTGGCCGATCAACCAGATCGTGGTGAAGATCGCGCCCGCACTGGCCGCAGGTTGCACGATGGTGCTCAAGCCTAGCGAGTACTCGGCCCTGAGCGCGCTGTTGTTCGCCGAAGTCGCGCATGAAGCAGGCGTGCCGCCGGGTGTGCTGAACGTGGTGAATGGCGACGGGCCGGGCGTGGGTGCAGCGATCGCATCGCATCCGGATATCGACATGGTGTCGTTCACCGGCTCGACGCGCGCGGGCATCCTGGTCGCCAAGATGGCGGCGGAAACGGTGAAGCGCGTGGCGCAGGAACTCGGCGGCAAGTCCGCGAATATCCTGCTCGACGACGTGAACCTGGACGACGCCGTTACGCGCGGCGTGGCCGCGTGCTTCACGAATTCCGGACAATCCTGTTCGATCCCCACCCGCATGCTCGTGCCGCGTCACATGATGAACGACGCAGCGCAGATCGCGAAAACTGCGGCATCGACCTACAGCGTGGGTGCAACGGATAGCGAGACCACGCAGCTCGGACCGCTTGTCAACCGCAACCAGTTCGAGCGCGTGCAGTTGCTGATTCAGAAGGGTATTGACGAAGGCGCACGGCTGGTTGCCGGAGGAACCGGGCGGCCGGAAGGGTTCTCGAAGGGCTACTACGTCAAGCCGACCATCTTCGCGGACGTTTCCCCCGACATGACCATTGCGCGCGAAGAGATCTTCGGACCGGTGCTGTCCATCATGGGCTACGACACTGAAGACGAAGCTATCAGCATTGCTAACGGAACAGATTACGGTTTGGCGGCATATGTGCAGTCTGGCGATATCGAGCGCGCGCGGACAATTGGCCGCCAGCTCCGCGCGGGCGGTGTCCACCTGAACTATCCAGCGGCCGATTTCAATGCCCCCTTCGGCGGTTACAAACACTCGGGAAACGGCCGCGAATGGGGCGAAGCGGGTCTGCGCGAATACCTCGAAACCAAGGCAATGGTTGGCTACGGTAACGACTGAAGCCACCGCAAATTACACAACACAAGAGGACAACAAGCAATGAGCGACAACGCACGTTTTGACAAGGGCTTCGAGAACCGCAAGGAAGTGCTCGGTGCACCTCATGTTGAGAAATCCTGGGCGAACGCGGACGACTTCAACCGGCCGATACAGAAGCTCGTCACTGAGTACGCATGGGGCGAGATCTGGGGTGATCCGACCTTGACGTTCAAGACGCGGAGCATGCTCAACATCGGCATGCTGACCGCCATGAGCCAGCATCACGAGCTGTCTGTGCATGTGAAAGGCGCGCTCAAGAACGGGGTCACGAAGGAGGAGATTCGCGCGGTGCTGATGCAGGCCGCCGTGTATTGCGGCGCCCCGCTCGCGCTCGCGGCCTTCCGGGTCGCGAGCGATGCGATCAAGGCCTACGAAGCCGACGCCGTCAAGGGCTGAGGTCCTGCAGCTTTAATAAGCATCCGCGAGCGATGCAACACGACATCAATGGAGACGAGCATGGAAGCAGTCACGACACACGGCGCCGCAAGGGCGGCGACCGGGCAGACCGTCGATGAGAAGCGCCGCAACGCGATCAAGGGCGCGTTCTTCTCCGAATTCATCGACATGTTCGATATCTACCTCCCGGTCGTCGTGCTCGCTCCGGTGCTGTTCTTCTTCCAGCCGCCGCATCTCGCGCCCGGTATGGAAGCGATCCTCGCTTCCCTTGTGTTTATCACTACATTGCTGGGCCGGCCGATCGGCGCGCTGCTGTTCGGCATGGTCGCGGACCGGGTGGGACGTCGCCGTGCGTCGATTCTTTCGGTTTCCGGATTTGGTGTCGTCACGCTAGCGATCGCACTGCTGCCGGGCTACGAAACGCTGGGTATCGGTTCTTACTGGCTGCTCGTGATCCTGCGTTTCATCGATGGTATTTTCCTCGGTGGCGGCTATACGGGCGCGATGCCGCTTGCCATCGAATATTCGAAGAAAGAACAACGAGGTTTTGTCGGCGGACTCATCATTGCCGGGTTCCCGGCGGCCTACGTGACTATCAATCTGGTTGCCATGCTGATGTTCGCCGTGTTTCCGCTCAACGGCCTGCATTCACCGTATGTGCAGTGGGGTTGGCGTATTCCGTTCGTCATTGGCGCAGTCTTGGCGGGCATTCTTGCGCTGTACTACGTTCATAAAGTGTCCGAATCGGAGATCTGGGAGAGCGAGACCGGCGAAAAGAAGCCCGAGAAACTGCCGCTTTCCGATCTGCTTCGCGGCAAGAGCGGACGCAACCTGCTGCAGGTCCTGCTGATGATGTCGGGCTTCTGGCTCACGCAAAATATCATCACGATCTTCATGCCGACGGGGCTGCTCGTGCGCACGCTGCATCTGACCGGTTTCCAGATGTCGCTTACCTTGCTGCTGTCTTATTTCGTGCTGTTTTTCAGCTATATCGGCTCGGGGATGCTCGGACAGAAAATCGGCCGACGGACATTTTTCGTGGTTGTAGGTCCGTTGATCGCAACGGTGGGCGCCGTCATTCTCTATGTGCTGTCCAACGTGGATGGCTTGTCCTTGCCGGTCATCATGCTGCTGGTCATGCTGCTCTCGGTGCTGGTTACTTCGCCGTGGGGCGTGATCGTGACTTACATCAACGAGCGCTTCGTTACCGATGTGCGAGCCACCGGTTTTGGGGTGGGCTTCAGCCTCTCCGTGATCATCCCGTCGTTCTATGCGTTTTACATGAACTGGCTGGGCGCATTCATGCCGTTGCGACTCACGCCGGTGGTCCTGCTGTGCATCGGTGGCGTGATTGGTACGGTCGGCGCGCTGATGGGACCGGAAACGAAGCACGTCGACTTTTGAACTTACGGTAGAGACTTATGAATACGCAACGCATTGGCTTTATTGGTTTGGGCAACATGGGCGGCCGCATGACGCGCCGTCTGGTCGAGGCGGGCATAGAAGTGCTGGGCTTCGATGCTGAGCCGAACCGTGCGGCCGCAGTTGGCGCACGGGCGGGAACATCGGTCGCGGAGGTAACGCGGTTCGCCGATGTCGTGTTGTTGTCGCTGCCGGACAGCAAGGTGGTTGAAGCGGTGGTGGAAGGGACTGACGGCATTCTTGCGTCGTGCCGCGAAGGACAGACCGTGATCGACCTGAGCACGGCGGCCGCGAGTTCGACTATGCGGCTCAACGCGCTGTTCAAGGAGCGCGGCGTGCATTACATCGACGCCGGCATTTCCGGCGGCGCAGCAGCAGCGGAAAAGGGCACGCTCACGCTGATGGTCGGCGGCGACGCCGCTGCTATCGAAGCAATCCAGTGGGTCTTCAAGCCGATCGCCACGAAGGCCATCACGATGGGCGAGAGCGGCGCAGGTCATACGACCAAGCTGCTCAACAACTTCCTGAACGCGGTGAGCCTGTCGGCGACCGCCGAGGTGATGGTCGCGGGCAAGAAGGCGGGACTTGATCTCCACCGGTTGCTCGACGTGCTCAACAGCAGCAGCGGCGTGAACTTCGCCACGCTGAACCGCTTTCCGAAGATTGTCGATGGCGATTACCTGGAGGGCGGCTTGACCAGCAAGCTGATGACGAAGGACGTTGTGCTTTATATCGACCGCGTGCGCGAGCTGGGCGTGTCCTCGCTGAATTCATCAGGACCCTTGGCAAGTTTCGGGCTGGCCACCGCGCTGGGTTATGGCGACGTCATCAGTAACCGCGTAGTGGATGCGATCGGCGACGTGTCGGGCGGCGTGCGTCTCAAGGATGCCAAAAAATCTTCAACGGGAGAGCAGTAATGAAAGTGTTTCGTGGCAGGGCCGAAGGTGCAGTGTCGGAGCAACGCTCGGCTACCTTCAGCGGTGTTGTGTGGGCAGACTCGATCATGCCGACGACGGACAAGGTCACCATCGCGAACGTGTTTTTTTCACCCGGCGCGCGTACCTTCTGGCACACCCATGAGCAGGGGCAGATCCTGCAGGTGACGTCGGGCAGCGGGTTCGTGTGTGTGGATGGCGGCGAGCCGCAACTGATCCGCACCGGCGACGTGGTATGGATTCCCGCTAGTGAGCGTCACTGGCACGGCGCGGGACGCAACAGCTACATGGTCCATACCGCCACGTCGCTCGGGAAGACGATGTGGGAAGAAGAGGTCGCCGAAGCGGTGTACCAGAGCGCGGTGGGCTGAAGTCATGACGGCTCCCCTGACGAAGCGGCAGCAGCAGGCGAAGGACGCGTTCACGCATGTGCACGGGACGTGGAGCGACGGCTGGGATAGCCTGTTACGCCTCGACGCCAGCTTCTTCGAGGCATACGTGGCGTTCTCGGCGGTGCCGTCGAAGAAGAATCATCTCGACGATAAGGTGAAAGCGTTTGTCGCGATCACTGCTTGCGCGGCCGCGACGCACCTTTACGCGCCGGGCGTGGCACAGCACATTGGCGCAGCGCTTCGCGCGGGTGCCACGCGAGCGGAATTGATCGAAGTGATCCAGCTTGCGAGCACCGTGGGCATTCACGCTGCGAACGTTGGCGTGCCCGTGCTGCTCGAAGTGCTTGAGGAAGAGGGCATGCGCCACGGGCCTGCACCGCTCGACGCGCGCCGTGCCGCGCTGAAGGAGAGCTTCATTCAGAACCGTGGGTACTGGCATTCGTCGTGGGAAGGGTTCCTCGAACTCGATCCTGAACTGTTTGAAACCTACGTGGCATTTTCTTCCGTGCCGTGGCGCGAGGGCGTGCTGGAACCCAAGGTCAAGGAGTTCATGTATTGCGCCTTCGATGCTGCCGCGACACATCTCTATGTGCCGGGCCTGAAATTGCACATGCGTAATGCACTTCGTTACGGCGCGACGGCCGACGAGATCATGGAAGTGCTGGAGATTGTGAGCACGATCGGTATACATGGCGCCGTGCTCGCCGCGCCGATCCTGCAAGCTGCCCTGAATGAGTTCGAATCCAACAACGCGTAGGTAAAGTCCGACTGTGCAAGGGTTGCAGAATGCCGGTTTCGGCCAGAAGTTCGAGTATGATGGCTCACTGATAAATCGTCAGACGGGAATACAATCATGGCAGCCGAAATGGATTTGATACGACCCGAAACATTGCGCCATCAGGTCGAGACTGTCCTTCGCCAGGCCATCATGTCCGGGCGTTTTGCGCCGGGTGCGCGCCTGGTGGAACGTGAGTTGTGCGAGACACTCGGCGTGAGCCGCACATCGATTCGGGAGGCCTTGCGCCGGCTCGAAGCCGAGAAGCTGGTCTGCAGCGTGCCGCACAAAGGACCCATGGTCGCGGTCATGTCGAAGAGCGAGGCGTCCGAGTTATACGCCATACGCGGCCTGCTCGAGGGGTTTGCAGCGGGTGAGTTTGCGCGGATAGCAAGCGACGCCGCCATCGCGCAGTTTGGTGAAGCCGCGAAGACGCTGAAGGCGAAGGCCATGACGGGCGACCAGGCCGGTGTATTGGCAGCGAAGACGGATCTGTACGACGTATTGCTCGACAACTGCGGCAACCGGTTGGCGAAAGAGATCCTGACCAGTCTTTATTCGCGCGTGAACCTGCTCCGTGCGACGTCGCTGATGCACCCCGACCGCTTGCCGTCGAGTCTCAAGGAAATCGACAAACTGTTCAAAGCACTGAAGGCGCGAGACGCGCAGGCGGCCGAGGCTGCCGCGCGCTTGCATGTGACGAATGCAGAGAAGGCGGCCATGCGGATGCTGGACGAAACCGCAAGCGGCTAAGCGTTTCCCGGGCGTTCGCGCCCGGGCTTTCGTCAATTTCGTCGCAAATAGGTAAACGGCAAATTCTCATTTGATTAGGATTACTTTTAATGAAAGGAAAGTCTGCGCTGATCACAGGATCGTCGGATGGACTCGGATTTTCCATGGCCGAGGGCCTCGCCCGTTCGGGTTGCAACGTCGTGCTGCATGGACTTGAAGCGCCGGAGAACGTACTTGATTCCCTGATCCGGATCGAGCAGGATTACGGCGTCAAGGCTGCCTATATTCAAGCGGACCTGACCGATCCCAATGCAGTTTCAACACTGTTGAGCACGGCGCGCGAACGCATGGGCGGCATCGATATCCTGATCAACAACGCAGTCGTGCGTCACTTCGCGTCAATTGAGGACTTTCCTGCGGACCGATGGAACCAGGCGCTGGCAGTCAACCTGACGGCCGCGTTTCAGGCCATCCAGCGGGTCCTGACCGACATGCGCGCGCGTGGCTGGGGTCGCATTTTCAACATGACGTCGGTGTATGGATCACGAGCCACGCCGAACCGCGTGGACTATGTGACGACCAAGACAGCGCTGCTCGGATTGACGCGCGCGGTTGCTGTCGAGACGGTTCATCAGGGTATTACGTGCAATGCGATCTGCCCGGGCACTGTGAAGACGCCGAATATCGAAAGCCGGATTGGGCAGTTGATGGAGGAGAAAGGCCTTGACCATAGTAGTGCCGTCAAGCAGTTCCTCACCGGCAAGCAACCCACCGGCGAATTCGTCAGCGCGTCGCATGTCGCGGAACTGGTTGTGTTCCTGTGCTCGGATGCGGGCAGTCAGATAACAGGGGCCATGATGCCGATGGAAGGCGGCTGGCTGGCAGGCTGAACGCATCGTGGTGATACGAATAGAGGAGAGGTTTATGAAGGACATCACGCGTACGCTGGCTTCGTTCGTCGCACAGGTACAGTGGGAAGACATCCCGCCAAAGGTGCGTCATGAGGCGAAGCGCGCGCTGGTGAATTACTTCGCGGTGGCGCTTGCGGGGTGCTCGGACCCGGGCATCAGTAAAGCCGTGAACGTGTACGGCCGCTTCAGTTCGGGGCGTGAAGCGGGGCTCGTCGGACGCGGGGAAAGGACCGATATCCTGAACGCAGCCGCGCTGAACGCGATGAGCGCAAACGTCTTCGATTTCGACGACACCCACCTGCCCACCATCATTCACCCGACCGCGCCCGTCGCCGCGCCATTGTTCGCGCTGGCGCAGAAGTCATCGTTGAGCGGCAAGCAATGGCTGCTGGCGTTTGTACTTGGCGTGGAAATCGAGTGCCGGTTGGGCAATGCGGTGTCGCCTGGGCACTATCAGCGAGGCTGGCATATCACCTCTACGTGCGGCGTGTTCGGCGCAGCGGCGGCGATTGGGAAAGCCCTGAGTCTGGACAACACCCAACTCGGCTGGGCATTCGGCAATGCGTCAGCGCAGTCATCCGGGCTGGTTGAAACGCTGGGCAGCATGTCGAAGAGTATCAGCGTGGGCAACGCGGCTCGTAATGGTCTGCTCTCGGCGCTGCTGGCGCAAGAAGGGTTTGCAGGACCAGAGCAGCCCCTCGAAGGCGAGCGCGGCTTCCTGCGCGTGATGAGCGAGGCCGCCGAGGCCCACGTCGATGCAGCTTTCGCCACGCTCGGCAGCGAATGGGAGTTGTTATCGAATACCTACAAGCCTTACCCGTGCGGTGTCGTGCTCAATCCTGTCATTGAGGCGTGCCTGGCGTTATCGACGACTGCGGGGTTCTCGTTTGCCAATGTCGAGCGCGTCACGCTCAAAGGTCACCCTTTGCTGCGTGCACGAACGGACCGCCCGAACATCACGCTTGGCCGCGAAGCACAGGTCAGCGCGCAACACAGCGTCGCGGTTTCGCTTGCCAGAGGCCGTGCGGGCCTCGCTGAATTTACGGATGCAGTAGTGGCCGATCCATTGTTGCGGGCCTTTGCCGGCCGTCTTGAGTTCGTCGATGACCCGTCATATTCCGTCGAATCTGCGCAGGTGACTGTCGCGTTGCGTTCGGGCGAGACGATGTCGCGCCGTATCGATGCAGCGCGCGGCAGCTTGCAAGCGCCGCTCGCGGACACCGACCTGGAAAACAAGCTCAGAGAGTTGGCCGAGTACGGCGGGTCTGGTTGTGAGCCCGGCCCATTGATCAACTCTCTATGGACGCTTGAAAGCGCCCCTGATTCGTCCTTGCCCATGCATCTCGCTTGTTCGTAATTCACTAAGCGCATGCGGCAGCACACCATTCATCAATGTCGAGGAAGCATCATGTCGGAACATATGAAGTTAGGTTTTGTGGGTGTCGGCGTCATGGGGCGTCCCATGGCGCGCCGCTTGATCGAGCACGGTCATTCCCTGGTGATCTACGATCGCAATGAAGACGCGCTGGCGGAGTTATCGGCGATCGGCGCGCAGGTGGCGGGCAGTGCGCGGGAAGTAGCCGATAGTGCGCAGATTGTCTTCACGAGTCTCCCCACGCCCGCTATTTTCAAGGACGTCGCATTGGGCGCGGACGGGTTGATAGCCGGTAAGACGCTCAAGATCCTGGTCGACCTGTCCACCGTCGGCTCGCGCACGGAACAGGAAGTGGCGGCGGGACTGCTTGAAAAAGGCATCGAAACCGTCGACGCTCCCATTAGCGGCGGCGCAGCCGGCGCGCAAAAAGGCACGCTCGCCGTCATGGTCGCGGGCAAGCCGGAAGCAATTGATCAGGTACGCGAACTATTCGATGTCTTCGGCAAGGTGTTCATCGTAGGGGAGAAGGCAGGTCAGGCGCAATTGATCAAGCTGCTGAATAATATGCTTTCGTCGACGGCGTTTGCAATTACGTCGGAAGCTTTCGTGGCCGGAGTGAAAGGCGGTCTGGACCCGGAAGTGATGATGTCCGTGTTCAACGCAGGCAGTGGCAAGAACGGCGCGACGCTCGATAAATTCCCTAAGCAGGTGTTGCCGGGCACGTTCGATTTCGGCTTCCCGATAGGGAGTGTCTGCAAGGACATTGGACTCGCGGTGGAAGAATGCCAGGCGCTTGGTGTGCCAATGTGGGTTGGCAGCACAGCCCGTCAGGTATGGAACTACGCGGCCATGCAGGACGGCAAAACTCGTGACATGACTGAACTCGTCAAGTATGTTGAGAGCTGGTCGGATGGCAAGGGCCTCGCTGGTTAAAGTGGTTAAAGGTGCTGCAGGTCTCTTGTTGTGCATGGGGAGATCCGTATGTTACTTTGCGGCGCAGGCTTGTTGCTCTGTCAAGGACTGCGGGGAAGCCGTGCATCGAGGAGACAAGGCATGGAAGTCAATCAAGCAGTCGGTGCGTTGCGGGAAGCGCTCGGCGCTCAGGTCGTGGCGCTGCCGGATGAGTTTGGCGATCGCCGTGTGGAGGACTGGAGCGGGCTACCGAGCGCGGTTCCGTTGGCGCTCATCAGGCCACGCGACACCAGCGAGGTCGCGGTAGCGCTCGAGATTTGTGCTCGCTACATCCAGCCGGTCGTCACGCAAGGTGGCCTGACAGGACTGGTAGGCGGCGCCAATGTAACGGGCGGGGAGGTCGCGCTAAGTCTTGATCGCATGAATCAGATTGTGGAGATCGACGCTGTGTCGGGCACCATGACAGTTCAAGCCGGCACGCCGCTGCAGGTGGTACAGGAAGCGGCCAGCGCGGCCGGCTTCTATTTTCCGCTGGATCTGGGCGCGCGCGGCAGTTGTTCTATCGGCGGAAATCTCGCCACCAACGCGGGCGGTAATCGGGTCATCAAGTACGGCATGATGCGCGACCAGGTACTGGGCATCGAGGCCGTGCTGGCGAGCGGTGCGATTGTCGGCGGCCTCAACAAGATGATCAAGGACAACAGCGGCTACGATCTGCGCAACTTGCTGATCGGCAGCGAAGGCACGCTCGCGGTCATCACTCGGGCAGTGCTACGCCTGCGTCCGAAGCCTACGGCAACGGCTACCGCGTGGTGTGGATTGCCCAATTTCGACGCCGCCACCACGCTGCTGCGACGCGCTCAGGCAGGGCTGGCTCCGGGTGTGTCGGCGTTCGAGGTCATGTGGGCGGGTTACTACGATACGGTGTTTGCCAACCTGGACAATTTGCGCGCTCCGCTTGATTCGCCGCATCCGTTCTATGTGCTGCTGGAAAGCGTGGGGACGGATTCCGTCCGGCACGGCGACGCGTTCGAAGAGTTCCTAGGTGCGATGCTGGAGGAGGGCGTGGTGGCCGACGCCGCGCTGGCTTCGAACGAGGCGCATGCGCAAGCGTTCTGGGCGATCCGCGATGCCCCCGGCGAATATCAACGCTTCATCCCGAACCACGCAGCTTACGATGTGAGCTTTTCCATCGCGCAAGTGGGCGAGGCTGCGTCACGCTGCGAGGCGCAACTGCGCGCCCGATGGCCCGACGCCACGATCATGATCTACGGCCATCTTGGCGATGGGAATATCCACATTGTGGTGGACGTGCCCGGCCTGCCGAAGTCTGGTCACGATGCAATCGACCAGGTCATTTACGACGTGACGCGGGCCTTCCGGGGATCCATTTCCGCGGAGCATGGGATCGGCATCAAGAAGAAACACTTCCTGCATTTGACGCGTTCGGAGGCGGACGTAGCGTCGATGCGCGCGATCAAGCAAGCCCTGGACCCCGCGCGCATTCTGAACCCCGGCAAGATTTTCTAGTGCACCCGGCGGTATGGTTTCGCTTACAGCGTAAAACCGTCGAGCGGCACTGCCGGACGCCGCCTTGCAATCAGGTCGGCGACCGAGCGGCCGCTTGCAAGCGCAAGCGTAAAACCAAGCGCGCCCTGTCCGAGGTTGAGCCAGAGGTTCTCGTATCGCGTTGAACCGATGATCGGGGTGCTGTGCGGCGTGGCTGGCCGAAGGCCGCACCAGACCGTTGCTTCGTCGAAATTGCCGGCATCCGGAAACGCCGCAGCCGATTCGGCTCGCAGCGTGGCGACGCGAGACGGATCGACATCGGCGCGACGGCCGGTGACGTCGGCCATGCCGGCGATCCTCAGCCGGTCGCCGAGCCGCGCATAGACAATTTTGCGTTCGAAGTCGGTGATGCTGATGTGCGGCGCGCGGCTGTCTGGGTCCACCTGGGTGGTCAGGCTATAGCCCTTCAGCGGATAAAGCGGGACTCGCACGCCTAGCGGCTTGAGCAACGCCGCGCTGGCGGCGCCCGCTGCCAACACGATCTGATCGGCATCGATGATTTTGTCGCCGGCCAGCGCCTCGACGCGCGTTGGGCCGCCCCGCGCGTGGCGCAAGGCGGTGACCTTCGTGCCGAGCCGGAACTCCACGCCGCGCGCTCGCAGCAGGCGGGTCATCTCGACACAAAACTGGTAGCAGTCGCCGCTGTCTTCGCTCGGCGTGAAGATGCCGCCTTGCAATTGCCCTGCAAGATGCGCCAGTGCGGGTTCTTTCTGCACACACTCGCGCGTGTCGAGGGCTTGCTGTTCGCAGCCGAGCGAGCGTTGGTAATCGAGCAGCCGTAAAGCTGCGTCGAACGAAGCGCGCTTTCGGTGTACGACCAGCTTACCGGCATTCGAGTGGCTGAAGTGCAAGCCTGGTTCGCTGATCTGCAGTTGCCGCATCAAGTCACGGCTCAGGAAGGAGAGCGCTAACAAGCGCCGGGTGGACAGCTCGCTTTTGCGCTGAGTGCAAGCGCAGACAAACTGTGCGAGCCAGCGCCACTGGTCTGGATCGAGGCGGGGTCTGAAGCGGATCGGCGAGTCACTGCGCAACAACCAGGAAGGTAATTTTGGCAGTACGCCTGGACCGGCGAGCGGTGCGACATAGCTATAGGAAAGCTGTCCGCCGTTAGCGAAGCTGGATTCGAGTGCAACGTCCTCATTGCGTTCTACGACGGTGACGGTGTGACCGTCCTCCCGCAGATACCAGGCCGTGGCCAGACCGGTGACTCCTGCTCCGAGTACGAGCACATGCATGGGATGGGTCGATGGTTGATTGAGCTGGAAGACATTGTTCTGCAGCTCGCGAACGGCGTCCAATATCGACCAGCGCTCGCGCTATAGCCGTCGGTTATAGAGGGGCCTCGCCGGTCGATAGCCCGGGCGCGTCGTCACGCAGGAACTGGATGAGCCGCTCCGCGGATTGCGGCGCCGGTCGTGAGTGTTCCGTCACCGCATAAACCTGCAGGGTCTCGTCGATTGCAAGCGGCCGGATCTGGATATCCGGATGATGCGCGGGATAATTCGCCGTGAACGAATCGACTATCGCGATACCGATGCGCTGCTGCACCAGCGACTTTCCGAGCGGATAAGTTTGCACCGAGAGATTGCTGACGGGGGGCTCAACAGCGTCGGCGAGCCACGCTGAGAGGATTGATCCAAGGTAATCGTCTGGATCGATAGTGATCAGCGGTTGCCCCGCCAGATCGTTTGCTGTCAGCGGCTGGTCGAGCAGGGCGTCCCCCCACCAGCCAGCCGGCGCAATGGCGCAGAGCGTGCTTTCGCACACCGGCGTGGCAACCAGGTTGGGATGGGAAACGGGTCGCATGGTCAGCCCGAGTTCAATCTCATCAAGCAGCAACGCATGTTCGATCTCGCGGGTGTGCGCGACGCTCAGTTCGCACTTCGACTGCGGGAACGCGCGGCACCAGCGCGCCATGACCTGCGGCAACGCGTGATGCGCAAGAGCGGGCGTAGCGGCGATCCGCAACGGCCGGTCAGCGCCGTGCGCAAGACTCGTGACAAGACGCCGGATTCGCTTCAGTTGTTCATCGAACGGGCCGAGTTCTTCGCGCAGCCGCAGCGCTTCGGGGGTGGGCACCAGCTTGCCCTTGCTGCGCAGGAATAGCGCGAATCCGGCGGACTGCTCGGCATGCTGCAGCATCTTGCTGACCGCGGGCTGCGAAATGTGCAAGAGCTTGGCCGCGCCGTTGGTCGATCCGGTCAGCATGATCGCGCTGAAAATCTCGATATGTCGCAAACGCACCTGAGTCTCCCTGGATTGACATCGCCATGCAGCTTACGACACGCGCCGGTTGTTTGGAACACGGCTTTCGGCCTGAGCTGCCTACGGATTCTGTAAGCCTCCTTCGTGGCTTCCCTATAACGCAGGGTTATATTTTGGGATTTTATTTTCATTAGACGTGGTCCGCGCACGCCCTCATATTTGGCCTGCTGACCGGTCCCGCGCCCCGGACAGCCGTAGGAGTTATCGCGTGAGCTTGTCGAATACGTAGCGCTAACGTGGTGTGGAGGGTTTATGGAGTCTGCGGGGTATGTGTTTTCCCGGACGCAAAAAATGGTGTGCCTGTCGGGTCTGTTCCTCGCGTGGGCCGTCGGCTACGCGGACCGGATCCTGATGAGTACCGCGATCATTCCGATCAGCCATGAATTTGCCCTCGATACCCGGCAAGCCGGCATGTTGCTGAGCGCGTTCTACGTGAGTTATGCATTCATGCAGCTCGCGGGCGGCTGGCTGTCGGACCGCTTTGGCTCGCGGATTATCGTGGTGCTGTGTATTGTCATGTGGTCGGTGTTCACCGGCGCGACGAGTCTCGCGTGGTCGTTCGGTTCGCTCCTTGCGATCCGCTTCATGTTCGGCATGGGCGAGGGCAGCTTCTCGCCGGCCAGCTCGGTGACGGTTGCCGAGGTATTTCCAAAGCCCGAGCGGGCGCGGGCCAAGTCGTTTCTGATATCGACGACCTTTCTTGGCAATGCCGCTGGGTCCGGCTTGATCGCGTTGACTGTCGTGCATCTTGGCTGGCGTGGAGCATTTCATATTCTTGCCGGCGCAGGCGTACTCGTCGCGATGATCCTGTGGCTCTCGTTGCGCGGAGGTGTTGCTCAGCAAAGGGCACGCGTCGCGAACCGGCCGAGGCGTTTGTGGCGTTCGCTGCTGCGCATCCGGATGGCGTGGAAGCTGACCGCTATCTGGTTCTTCACGAGTATGCTGTACGTCGGCGTTCAGTCGTGGATGCCGTCGTACCTGATGAAGACTTACCATATCGATCTGCTTCATATCAGTCTGGCGGTGACGGTGCCGAACCTGATCGCATTTGCGGGCACCAACGTAGTTGGCGCCTTGCTGGACAAATACGGCAAAAGCCGTGAACGTTTGTTCCTGATGATGGGCGCGCTGATGAGCGCAGTGTTTCTTGCGTTGATGATCACGACCACCATGATCTCGTTACTATTGGTCTACTGGACGCTCTTTTCGCTGTCGTTCAACTTTGTCTATGCGACGGTCTTTTCGGCGCCGCTAAGGCACTTCCCCGAACATCTGATTGGCAGCGCCACGGGCTTGATGAACTTCGGCGGACAGATTGCAGGCTCGATCGCGCCTGTGGCGATGGGTGCGTTGATCGCCGCATTCGGCGGCTCGTTTTTTGCTGCGTTCTGGCTTCTGCTAATTTCAGCGATCCTGGCGGTGCTCGTGGCATCGACGTGGAGCCCGGCACATGAGCCGCCGCTGCCGAGCCTGCAAACCTGACCACGAAAGGAGAACCCAATGCGTGTGTTTACCGGCAGCCTCGCGACGGAAACGAACACCTTCGCGCCCATCCCGACGGGCCTTGGCGCGTTCCATGATCGAGGCTATTTCCGGGCCGGCCAGCATCCCGGCGAAATGACTTTCTTCGGTGGTCCCTTATGGGCGGCACGTCAACGCGCGGCGTCCTATGGCTGGACAGTCATCGAAGGGCTGGTTGCTTCGGCGAATCCGGGTGGCGTGGTCACGCGTCTGGCGTATGAGACCTTGCGCGACGAGTTGTTAACCGATCTGCGCGCGGCCTTGCCCATCGACATTGTGTTGCTTGGCCTGCATGGTGCAATGGTGGCCGACGGTTACGACGATTGCGAAGGTGACCTCTTGGGCGAGGTCCGGGAAATGGTCGGCCCCGACGCCGTGATCGGCGCGGAGCTGGACCCGCATGCGCACTTGAGCGAGGCGATGGTCAACCACGCCAACGTTCTCATCATGTTCAAGGAGTATCCGCATACGGACGTGCTGGAGCGGGCGCTGGAACTGGCCGATCTTTGTCAGCGCACTGCGCTGGGCGAAATCAATCCGGTTGCGGCGGTGGTGGACTGCGGCATGGTCGTGCCGATTCATACCACGCGCGAACCGGGCCGCTCGCTGACCGATCGCGCCCAGGCGCTGGAAGGGCACGACGGCGTGTTGTCGATCTCGATCGTGCAGGGTTTCGCAACGGGCGATGTCAAGGACATGGGCACCAAAGTGCTGGTCTACGCGGATGACGATGCCCCCACGGCGCAAGCGATTGCAAGGCGCTTTGCCGATGAGGTCATCACCTTGCGAGACGCGTTGCTCGTGCGCTACCTCGATATCGACACGGCGCTGGACCGCGCGTTGGCATCCTCCGGCGCGCCGGTCGTGCTGGCAGATCGCTCCGATAATCCGGGCAGCGGCGCCGCGGGCGACTCGACCTTCATTCTGCAGCGCATGTTGGCGCGAGGCATCGGTGATGCGGCACTCGGGCCGTTGTGGGATCCGGTTGCGGTCAGCATCGCGTTGGATGCCGGCGTTGGCGCGACGCTGGATCTGCGGATCGGCGGCAAGATCGGGCCGCAGTCGGGAACGCCGGTCGACGGGCGGTGTCTGGTGCGCGCAGTGTTCCCGGACATGACGATGACGGGTCAGGCGGGCACGCCATCTCCACTCGGCGACTGTGCGCTGGTCGAATTACAGGGCATCGAAATTGTGCTGTCCACGCGCCGCGCGCAGGCACTGAACATCGACCTGTTCACGCAACTCGGGTGCGATCCGGCGAGTAGGAAAATTGTCGTGGTCAAGTCGGCGCAGCACTTTCACGCGTCGTTTTCCACAATTGCTCACGAGATCATCTACGTTGGCGCACCGGGTTCCGCGAGTCCGGATTGGTCAGCGTTGCCGTATAAAAAAATCAAACTACCAAAGTGGCCCATTCACAACCGGCCGCATGCCAAATAAACCTGCAACGGACGCTCTTTCATGACTAATCAGGAATCCGATATATTTGATCTAATCATTCGCGGCGGTACGGTGATCGACGGCACGCGTCGGCCACGCTTTGACGCCGACGTGGGTATTCGTAACGGACGCATCGCGGAGATCGGCGACCTGCGAGCGCATACAGCGGCGAAGATCATCGATGCGACTGGAAAAATCGTCGGCCCCGGCTTCATCGATTCACATACTCACGACGATGCCGCCGTCCTTTTCGATCCGCAGATGATCTGCAAGATCTCGCAGGGCGTCACCACGGTCGTGACCGGCAACTGCGGCATCAGCCTTGCACCGTTGAGCCCGGATTCGCCGCGCCCAATGCCGTTAAGTTTGTTGACTGGCGACGAACGCGCACCACGCGCTACTTTTTCGAGTTTTGCCGACTATCTTGACGCGGTTCGCCGTTCGCCATCGTCCGTCAACGTAGCAGCCATGGTAGGTCACACCACTCTGCGTCTGATGACAATGGATTCGGTCGATCGGGCGGCCAACAGCGACGAGATCGAAGCGATGCAGGGTTTGCTGAGTGAAGCGCTGGAAGCCGGCGCAATCGGCATCTCGACGGGCACGTACTATCCGCCTGCCTCCGCCGCGCCCATGGAGGAAGTGATCAGCGTATGCCGCCCGTTGACCGGGACCGGCGCGGTCTATGTGACGCACATGCGCAACGAAGCCGACGGCTGTATCGACTCGCTCAACGAGACGTTCGAGATTGGTCGTGCGCTCGACGTGCCGGTCGTGATTTCACATCACAAGCTCCAGCGTGAGGCGAATTTCGGCAAGTCGACGCTCACGTTGCCGCTGATCCGTGCCGCCATGCAATGCCAGTGCGTTGCACTCGATTGTTATCCCTACGACGCCAGCTCGACCATGCTCCACACTGATGAAGCGAAACTTCAGGGACGGGTGCGCATTGCAACAAGTGAGGCGCATCCCGAACTGGCGGGACGCGATCTGGGCGAGATTGCAGAAGAGTGGGGCGTAAGCCGCACCGAGGCGTCCAGACGCTTGCAACCGGCGAGCGCGATCTACTTCAGCATGGACGAGAACGATGTTCGCCGCATCCTCGCATTCGAAGAAACGATGATCGGATCGGACGGGTTGTCGTTAGGTGAGAAGCCGCATCCGCGCTTGTGGGGTACGTTTCCGCGTGTGCTCGGACACTACAGTCGGGATGTCGGTCTGTTTCCGCTGGAAACCGCGGTGTGGAAGATGAGCGGCCTCACGGCAAAGAACTTTGGCTTAACAGGGCGCGGCACGCTTGAAACGGGTAACCACGCCGATGTCGTCATATTCGATGCCGCTACGATCAGGGACCGGGCAACCTACGATACGCCGACCGTAGCCGCTGACGGTGTGGAAGCGGTCATGGTGAACGGCGAGTTGACGTGGTGGCGAGGCGAACACTGCGGTGCGCGAGCGGGGGAAGTGCTTCTCCGATCCCGCTTGAATCGAGCTTGAGGTAAGGGCCGAGCGCTTTGCCATGCCCGACACAGCGCTCGTTCAACCTGATGCAAGACTCACCGGCCAACATTCACGATGATTTTGCTGCCCGCAGCTTGCGGTACTCCTCAACCGGTAGTCCGCCCCAGCCCCAGTTCTCGGTGTCCACCTCTTCTATCACTACAAAGGTCGCCTCAAGTGGCTTGTTCAGTACGTCGAGCAGTACCTGGCTCACGCCCTTGATAAGCTGAGCTTTCTCTTCCGCTGTGACTGAGTCGTTTCCAGGCTTGCTGCCCTCGCGGGTAACTTGAATGGTGACAATAGGCATGTCGCTCTCTCCGGTAGTATTCAACTAAACAGGCGCCTGCTGTCGGCGCCCGGAAATACTTAATGACCAACGCTTAGTGACCAGCGCTCTGGCCGCCGTCAACATGCAGGATCTCACCTGTCACAAACGGAGCCGAGTCCAGGTACAAAATGGCATTCACGATATCGCTCATCTCGCCCATATGACCCATGGGATGAAGTGCCCCGAGCGCTGCATGGGTCTCCGGCGCGTGCATTGGCGATTTGATGATGCCCGGCGCGACGGCGTTCGCGCGAATACCGCTCTTCGCGTACTCGATCGCGAGGGATTTCGTCGCCGCGTTAAGACCGCCCTTCGTCAACGATGCCAGTACCGATGGCACACCGCTAATGGCGCTTTCTGCCAGAGTGGTCGAGACGCTGACCACGTGACCACTCGAATTTTTCTCCATTTCAGTAATCGCGAGTTGCGTAATGTAGAAGAACCCCGAGAGGTTCACGCTTGTAATCGCTGCGTAGTCTTCAGCGGTGTACTGGGTAAAAGGTTTAGCGATAAAAATGCCGGCGTTGTTGACCAGCGTGTCAATGCGGCCGAAGCGTGCTACGCCTTCGCTAATCACGCGACGGGCCGTATCAGGGTCGCCGATATCACCCGCCACCGTCAGAATGTTGGCGTCGTCCGACGGCTTGATGCTTCGCGCTGTTGCGACAATGCGGTAGTCGCGTTCCCGAAAAGCCTTGACCAGTTCTGCGCCAATGCCTTGTGACGCGCCAGTGATGACTACAACCTTTTGTGATGTGCTCATGGTAAGCCTCAAAATAAGTAGATTCAGCTGTCTTGACCGTCCAGACCGACGGCATCCGGAAGTGCTGTACGCAGTCTAGGCGCGCGGACGTCGAGTTCGAATACCCGTCATGGACAAACAGTCTTGCGTGGCGAGAACAAATCGGGCGAACGTCCGGCGACCTGAAAAATGTCGCGTTGGAACCATGGTGCTCACGATGGGGCATGCAGGAATGCGCAAATTAGGGCACCATTTCACGTCGATTGGCCACGTCTTTATTGTTCCAGGCAGGAAACAGCCGCGCGCCGAAAAGAGCCGGAAATCCATGTCATCGAGAGACTATGCAGCGTCAATTTGAAGGCCTCTTGCTGGGCAGTATTGAACTGTTCTGCCTCGCTGCCGAACTGGAAAGTTTCACGGCCGCTGCGGCGGCTGCCAGCGTCAATCCTGCGGCGGTCAGCCGGTCTGTAGCGGGGCTTGAGAAACGCCTCGGCGTGCAGTTGTTCGTCCGGACAACGCGACAGATTCGATTAACGGACGCGGGAAAGCGGTATTTTGAGCAGTGCCGGCTGGCGCTTGGACATCTCGTGGATGCAGAGCGGGAAGCAACAGGGCAACAGACCACCCCGGCCGGCGTACTGCGAATCAGCATGCCAACGCCGTACGCGCACTATCGCGTGCTTCCTCTGCTGGCGGAATTCCGTGAGCGGTATCCCGGCGTCACAGTGGAAACACACCTTAGTAACCGAAACATCGATTTCGCGGACGAGGGTTTTGACCTGGCGATCCGGGGACGCGCTCCTCCAGATTCAGGCCTTATCGCGCGAAAGCTCGAGGATTCGGAACTGGTGGTCGTGGCGTCCCCTGCGTATTTGCGGAGAGCCCACAAACTGAAAACCCCGGACGATTTGATTAACCACGAATGCATCCAGTTTGAGTTGCCAAGCAGCGGTCGCAACATACCGTGGGCGTTCAACAGAGACGGCGGCTGTGAAGAAATCGTGACGCGTGGAGGGTACGGATCGTCGGGCGATGTGCTCGCTGGTGTGACCTTGGCGCGTCATGATGCAGGTCTATTTCAGACCTATCGGTTCGTTGTGGAGAAAGACCTCGCGGACGGAACACTCAAAGAATTGCTCCCTCAATATGGCGGCTGTTCGCGGCCGTTCATCCTGCTTTATCCGCATGGACGGCATCTGACTTCGCGTGTGCGCGGTTTTGTGGACTTCCTGGTGGAAAGACTAGGCGCGTAGAGCCCCTGTTAGTAAGCACCTTCGTCGAAACATCGCCTCAATTCC
>NZ_JAQGMM010000030.1 GCF_028292365.1 Caballeronia sp. | reverse complement strand
TTGCTCGATCTGGTTGACCGTAAAGGCTTGGAAGCGATGTTTTAAAAGCTTCCCAAGGAGACCATCTCAACCTCAACATTCAACAATATTCACCGCCAACCCGCCCCGCGACGTTTCCTTGTACTTCGTTTTCATATCGGCGCCGGTCTGCATCATCGTCTTGATAACAGAATCGAGCGACACGTAATGGCTGCCATCCCCGCGCATTGCCATGCGCGCTGCATTCACCGCTTTCATCGATCCCATCGCATTACGCTCGATGCACGGAATCTGCACCATCCCGCCAACCGGATCGCAAGTGAGCCCGAGGTTATGTTCCATCCCGATTTCGGCAGCGTTTTCAACCTGCGTCGGCGTTCCGCCCATGACTGCCGCCAACCCCGCTGCCGCCATCGAACACGCAACGCCCACTTCGCCCTGACACCCGACTTCAGCGCCCGATATCGACGCGTTCATCTTGTACAGAATCCCGATGGCCGCCGCTGTCAGTAAAAAGTCGATCACGCCTTGCGCATTCGATCCCGGCATGAACCGGTCGTAGTAGTGCAGCACTGCCGGAATGATCCCGGCCGCGCCGTTCGTCGGCGCAGTGACAACGCGCCCGCCCACCGCGTTTTCCTCATTTACCGCAATGGCGTAAAGATTGATCCAGTCGATCATGGAAAGCGGATCACGCAGCGCCTGCTCGGGTTTGTCGACCAGCGCCCGATACAACACCGGCGCGCGCCGTTTGACCTGAAACGGACCGGGCAGACAACCATCGGCGTCGGGGTTATCGATTCCGCAACCGCGCTTCACGCACGACTGCATCACTTCCCAAATGCGCAGCAAGCCCGAGCGAATCTCGTCTTCGCTGCGCCACACGCGCTCGTTGTCCCACATCAATTGCGCCACGGATTTGCCCGTTTCACGGCACAACGCGAGCAATTCATCGCCGGATTGAAACGCGTACGGCAACTGTTCAATCGCGGTCAGCACCTTCACATTCGATGCTCCCGCTGTCACCACAAAACCGCCACCCACCGATAGATACGTCGAGTCGCGCAATGAAACGCCGTTGGCATCGAAGGCATGGAGTTTCATGCCGTTCGGATGCTCAGCCAGCGCTTGCCGCAGAAATGCAATGTGTTCCTTCAGTACAAACGGAATCTCATGCCGGCCTAGCAGCATGAGTTTTTTCGTCGCGCGCACGGTCTCGAGCCGCGCGCTGATCGTACCTGCATCCACGGTATCCGGCGCATCGCCCATCAAGCCGAGCATCACGCCCCGATCCGTACCGTGACCCTTGCCGGTTGCACCGAGCGAACCGTACAACTCGCATTTCACGCAAGCCGTGGCGTCCAGCAGACCATCGCGTTCGAGTCCCTGCTCGAACATCAAGGCGGCGCGCATCGGCCCGACCGTATGCGAACTCGACGGACCGATGCCGATTTTGAAAAGATCGAAGACGCTGACTGCCATGACTGCTCCTGCAAAGGTGCTGCTAAAAAATCAGCGCGCCGGCAACGGCAAACAAACCGCGAGCCAGGCCGGCGGCGTGGGCGCCAAGCGCAGCGCAATGGGCGCGTAACGCCCGTCAAGCCGCGCCGATAGATGAAACAACTCGGCCGCGTTTTTCGGATCCCACGTGCCCGAATAACCGGGCAGGCCAGCCTCTCGGCGGGTGGCATCGAAGGGCACGTTCGAATGAACAAATTCGTCGTGCGTGCGCGTACCAAGCGCATAGGGCGTGAGCCAGTTCAGCGCGGCGGCGAGCGTCGCGCCCGACTGCGAGCGCTCAGTCAGCCAGTTGCGGTTATGACGACGCGCCGCGAGCGCAGCCGTGACCAGCGGCTGCAGATCGTACGTGACGTAATGCAGCGCGTCGCGTTCGGCGAAATCGACGGTCGAGCCATCCGGCGCAATGTTGTCTCCAATATGCTCCACATATAGCCGCTGTGCCGCGTTAATCAGCTTGCGGTCATCAGTAGTGAACGCGCCCATCGAAATCAACTTGATCCGGTGACTCTGCCAGTTGTTCCGATACGTACCGGTCAGCGGCCGTTTCTGCTTGTCGATATCCGCTATATATCCCGTCACCATCTTCGTGATGAACGCGTTCGACGCATTCCGCGTCTTTACCGGCAATGCGCTCGCGGTCAGGTCGTAGGCGAGGATCAACGACTCGAAATTCGTTTCATCGATAGGATTGAAACTCGGCTGATAGGTTGTGACCCACGCGAACAAAAACCGGTCGACGAGACGCAAATACGCTTCATTGCCAGTCGCACGCCACGCCAGCGCGGCGTCGCGCATTAATCCGAGATCCTTCTCAGCCTCTTCGCTTTCGTCGCGAATGCCCTGATGCGGCAACGTGCCTTCCGTATGAAGCATTGCCCGCGCCTTCGGCTGGTCGTTCAGCCGCGACTGGACCATTTGCACCAGTGCTTTCACGCCCGGATCGGCGTTCGTGCGCTCACTGTTCTGCATCGCGGGTGCGGCGCAAAAATTCATTGCGGCAACCGCGCTTGGCGCGCTGATTGCCGATGCGGCAAGGGCCGCGATCATCGCCGGAACACGCCACGTTTTACTCACCACTCGCACCTGTCGCGCCATGCAAAACTCCCTGATTGGCTTGGTTCGGGAGAGATGGTATCTGGTGTTGTGTGACTCCGGCAAAACTGTCCGACATCTCGCGAATGCCGGACAGTTGAAACGCGTGCTTATTTACCGCTCATTCTCCATATTCGGACAACGGAATGCACGAGCAGAACAGGTTGCGGTCGCCGTAGGCGTTGTCGGCGCGGCCGACCGGCGGCCAGTACTTGCGCGCAATCAACGATGTCAGCGGATACGCCGCCGTTTCCCGCGAATAAGCGTGGCTCCAGCCATCCGACACAACCACCGCCGCCGTATGCGGCGCGTTCTTCAGCGGATTATCTTCGCGATCCGATTTGCCTTCCTCCACCGCGCGAATTTCGTCGCGAATGGCGATCATTGCATCGATAAACCGATCCAGTTCCTCTTTCGATTCCGATTCCGTCGGCTCAACCATCAGCGTGCCCGGCACCGGGAAGCTCATCGTCGGCGCGTGGAAACCGTAATCGATCAGGCGCTTGGCGACGTCATCGACCGAAATGCCGCTGGTTTCTTTCAACGGACGCAGATCGAGAATGCACTCGTGCGCGACCAGACCGCCCGCGCCGCTGTACAGCACGGG
>NZ_JAQGMM010000134.1 GCF_028292365.1 Caballeronia sp. | reverse complement strand
CCGTTCGTGCGGGCGTTTGGCGAGCCGGTTGCGTACGCGTCGAGGGTGTGAGCCGCGATCAGATGCGCCAGCGCGCCGAGTTCATCGCCGGCCTGGCGGCATGCATCGGCGAGCATTCGGTGAACCGATGGATCAGGCAACGTGATCGCGCTTAAACGATCTATCGGCGCAGACGGATGCTCGGGTGTGTTCGCGGGTTCTTGGGTCGTCATGGCATGGCCGTGCGCATCGGGACGTTCCATCAATGCTGGTTTTGCAGCATAGCGGCGTCGCCCGACATTCCGGTTACAGGTAAGCATGCCGCGATTACAAAAACTTACGCAGCGGCAGGGCGCGCTTTAACGCGGCGCAATCACGGCTCCATCGCCTTGATGATGATCTGCGCATCCGTGTCCCGTTCGATTCGCTTCAACACCGGCTGCATGGCGGCGAAATCCGCGGGCGTGCATACCTGCTTGCCGAAGTTTGCCTTCAGATGGCGCTCTGCCTGAAGCAGGTTAGTCGCGGGGTCGAAGACATAACGCGATGAATAATCGAAGAACGCGTTGGTGAAATTTGCGTCGGTCGGCACGTCGGTGACGCGGAAAATTTTCGGCAAGGTGACTTGCGCGACTTCATCGAACGCGCCTCCGGTGCACATGAACGGCTGGGTCCGCACGCGCTCGGCGAGCAGGTTCTCAACTTGTGTAGCGATCCCGCCGGACAGGCTCGTCAGCGCGGGCAGGGCGGTCGTGCCGGTGGTCCACACTACATTGTCGAGCGTTCCATTGATCGTGGTGGTCAGCGGGCCGTTGCTTGCGTCCAGGTCGCTGGCAGTGAGCGTTACGACACCGCGCAGCCCGGTCGCACGAAGGCGGGCATCGGCGATCTGCTTGCGGCGCTCGGCGGTCGCGTGCAGCAGATTCGAACGCTCCGGCCCGGCGCTCCATCCGGCGTCTTCCACCTGATCGGCGAACGCAGCCGAGCCATCGGGGGCCACGTCGATCTGCAAGCGCGCCGTGCGTGACAGCGGCTGGGTAGCGGGCGTTCGCGACAGCGTGCCGTCGCCGACCAGCAGCGTTGGACGGTCCATGTCCGCGAGCGGGAGATTGCCGAACTCGATGCTCAATGCCGTCGAGTCGGCATACAGTCCCAGCCCCGGCATCCATGTAATGACGTGGTTGATCGCGCTGCCGCCGTAGCCCGGTACCGACGGCAGCGTATAGACCGAGCCAAGGCTGATCAAGGCCGGCTCATTTTCGATACCCACTGCAGACAGCAACGCGCCGTAGAGCGCGACGTAGTCCTTGCAATCGCCGTATCGGTTGGCGAGGATATTGGCGGCCCGGTGGGGAATGGCAGGACTTTGCCCCAGGAACAGCGACACATAGCGGATGTTGTGGCGCACCCAGTCATAGAGCGTGGCCGCTTTCGCTCGCGGGTCGGACTCGTTGCGTGTGAGCGACTGCGCGAGGGAACGCACGGCCGGGTCGTCCGCGCTCGGATCGACGGTGCCGTCCCGATAGCTCGCGGCAAAGCTCCGGTAGTCGGGAAACGTCGACACCATCAGCCGGTCGCCGTATTGCGCATAACCGACCGAGCCCGCTTCCACTCGATCGTAGTGAGCCCGGCTGTAGTCGAATTCGTAGCGCGTGCGGCCGCCCTGTGTGACCGGTGGCACGGCGACGTAGCCGCGTGCATCGGCATAGAGCGGTTTGTCGGCGGGCAAGTCGAAGATCAGCCGCTGCTCTTCCACCGGGCCACGCCCTGGCTCGACGAAATAGTCGAACTGCCCTGTGATGACCGGCTTCGACTGGGTCTTGTGAAACCGCAGATGCACGATCGATCCCGTGCTCACCCCTGGAAACACGACCACTTTCAGGCGCGAGTCCTCGAACGTGGGAGCGCCTGCCGAACGCGGCTCCTGGATCTCGCGGATCTGATCGGGCGCCACGATGTGTTTGATGCCGTCGGGGCCGAGGGAGTAGGCATCGCTTATGTCGATGGTTGACGTCGATTTGTCGAACCAGATGTAGCGTTGCGCGATTTCACCGACACCCGCCGGCGTATTCGCACGCAAGGTGGTTTCATCGTCCTCTGTCAGGGAACCGTCTTCCGCCACGATGAAGGTATGGACGTCGCTGACCAGCGTGGACGGCTGCGCGGTTTCGATGGTCTCCGCGCTGAATGCCGGCTGCGATGCTATCCACGCCAGCGAAGCAGCCAGCAGCACACGGTGTTTGACAGCCATCGATCTTGAGCTCATGGAAGGCGATTTTAGGCGCAGGTTCAACGGTTTATCGTATTTCACGCGGTGTCTCACGTGGTTTTGCACGCGCGCCGGTTGCCGTGACCTGCCGGTAGCTTTCGCTGCACAGGCCTGTTCTTTGCTTTTACCTGACATATATGGAGGCCGATCGGGCGCGACACCCGACCCTGGCCGTGTTCCTCGCGAGACCGCTGCGCCTATTTAATCCTATTCTTACTATGAGCACTCAACGTCAGTCATCCCTTCCCGCACCGCGCATGTCGACGGGCGTTACCGGGCTAGACAACATCCTGGGCGGCGGACTGACGCCGAACCGCGTGTACCTGATCGAAGGGTCGCCGGGGGCTGGAAAAACCACTCTCGCGCTGCAATTTTTACTGAAGGGCGCGGAACTGGGCGAGGGCGGCTTGTATATCACTCTCTCCGAGACGCGCGATGAATTACTCGCCGTAGCGGATGCCCACGGCTGGAATGTCGACGCGTTGTCCATCATAGAACTACTGTCCGACGAAGGGCTGGACCCCGAGTACGAGCAATCCATCCTGCACCCGGCAGAAGTAGAACTGGGCGAGACGGTTGAAAACGTGATGCGCCAGGTTGAAACGCTCAAGCCTGTCCGGATTGTGCTGGACAGCTTGTCGGAGCTGCGGCTGTTGTCGCAGAACCCGTTGCGTTACCGCCGCCAGATTCTCGCGCTCAAGCGTTATTTCGCGACGCGCGAATGCACGGTCTACCTGCTCGACGACAACACCTCCGACCCCAACGACCTCCAGCTTCACAGTATCGCGCATGGCGTGATCAGCCTCGATCAGCTGGTCCACGATTACGGCGGCGCGCGTCGACGTGTGCGCGTGGCAAAAATGCGCGGCATCAAGTTTCGCGAAGGCTTCCACGACTTCACGCTGGAGACGGGCGGTATCGATGTCTATCCGCGCCTGGTGGCCGCCGAACATCACGCTGAATTCGCAAACGCACCGGTATCGACAGGCTCGGAGGGCCTCGACGCCATGCTCGGCGGCGGCCTGATTCCCGGCACGAATGCGCTCCTCATCGGTCCGTCCGGCGTGGGCAAGACCACCACCGTGGTGTGTTGCCTCCTGGCGGCACTCAAGCGCGGCGAGCGTTGCATCTACTATCTCTTCGACGAAACGCTCGGCACGCTGCTGATGCGTTCGAAGTCGCTCGGCATGGATCTGTCGACTTATCTCGACAACGGTTTGCTGACGTTGCGCCAGGTCGATCCCGCCGAAATGTCGCCCGGCCAGTTCACCAGCGACGTACGCGAGGCGGTCGAGGACGAAGGCGTGACCTATGTTGCCATCGACAGCCTGAACGCGTATTTGCAGGCGATGCCCGGCGAACGCTACCTGCTGCTGCAAATGCACGAGTTGCTCGGCTACCTTAACCAGCGCGGCATTGTGACGATGCTCGTGCTCGGCCAGCATGGAATTGTGGGCGAGGTGCAGACGGACATCGACATCAGCTATCTCAGCGATGTAATGGTCCTGTTCCGATACTTCGAACATCAGGGCGAAGTGCTAACCGCGCTTGCCGCTGTCAAAAGCCGCAGCAATGCGCATGAACGCACGATTCGCCAGTTCAGGCTGACGCACGGTGGCCTTGAGCTGAGTGAAGCACTGCGCGATTTCGATGGCGTGCTCGCCGGTCTGCCGTCGTATCGCGGCGACTCAACCATGCTGGGCAGCCCCGACGCGAGGGGCCGCTAAGCCGTGGAAAACCGTGTCCTGATCCTCGCCCCACGCGGCCGCGACGCGGACGTAGTCGGCGAAGTGCTGAGCAAGGATGGCCGCAACTGCGTCCCTTGCGTGAACGCCGTGATGCTGAACGCCGAGCTGCGCAGCAATGCGGGTACGGCGCTGATCGCGGAAGAAGCACTCGCCGACAGCGACATGCCGCAGGTCTTCCAGTGGCTCGACCAGCAGCCGACGTGGTCTGATTTTCCGCTGATCCTGCTCGCCACCAAACGCACTGAACGACGCCCGCAACACGCGCTCGACCGGCTCGAGCTGCTGGGTAACGTCGTCGTGC
>NZ_JAQGMM010000664.1 GCF_028292365.1 Caballeronia sp. | reverse complement strand
CATGGCCCCCACCGCAGCGGGACGGTTGATGTACCGCCTCTTCCTGCCCATCATGCGGGATCTCGCACACGCGCGCCAGCAACTGGTGCAGCGTGACGAAGTGGTGACGGGGCATGTATCGATCGGCTTGATTGCGTCGGTGACGGAGAGCGTGCTGGCGGATTCCCTGTCGCGGTTTCACGCTCGTTATCCGCATGTGGAAGTCACCGTGTCAGACGGTTACAGCGCGACGTTTATCGACTGGGTATCGGGAGGACAACTCGACGCTGCGCTAATTAACAAACCTCGCGCGCGTCTGTCGCTGGACTCCCAGCCCTTGCTCGATGAAGAGATGGTGCTCGTCACCAGCGCCGTGCATGGTCCTGACTTGCCGCATGCCATCGAGCTTGCGCAGCTTCCTGAACTCGAACTGGTGTTGCCCACGAAACGCCATGGCTTGCGCGGTGTACTCGATACCGCCGCGCAGCACGAAGACGTACTGCTCGCACCGCGCTTCGAAATCGACGTGCTGAGCACGATCGTCAAGCTGGTGGAAAGCACGCGCTTCGCGACGATCCTTCCGCGCATCGTGGTCGAGCGCGCGGTACGGCTGGGCACGTTGCGCGCCTATCCCATTCTTGCGCCGCGGATCGTGCGCCATATTGTACGGATCAGCCATCCGCGACGTCCGCTGAGTGCGGCGGCGGAAGCGCTGATTGCCATCATTGCCGACGAATTGCGGCTGGTGTCCAGCGAGTCGACGATGGAGGCGTGAGCGTAGCTAGTACCTTCGTAGTCAGACCCTCTACCGCTCTTCGAGCACCGAGAGAATATTGCCGGCCGGGTCTTTGAACCAGGCAATCACCGGGCCCTCGGAGCCGCGGCAAATTCCTTTGGCATCGGTCTTGAGACCCGGCATGTCGTAGTGTTCGAAATTCACGCCACGCGCGCTCAGCGTGTCGACCGACTGGTCCACGCTATCGACCGGAAAGTTCAGCACCGTGTATGTTGCCGGCACATGATCGGCCTTGGGATAGACCAGTACGTTGTTGCCGCCCGCCAGATGCAGCTTGAGAATGCCCATGGGCTCGCTCGTTACCTTGAGACCCAGCGTATCGCTGTAAAACGCCTTTGCTTCGGCAAGATCCTTCACCGCAAAACCGCTGAACGCGTGACTGTCTTTCAATAGCGTTGCCATCATTTGCTCCTTTCAGGTTGTGCAACTCATGCGTCCGACCGCGACGCGCGCAACTCCTTGACCGGACGCACTTCCACGCCGCCCAGGCGCGCGCCGGGGAAACCGGAAGCCACGCGCATGGCGTCATTCATGTCGCGCGCCTCAATGAGAAGAAAGCCGCCCACCTGCTCCTTCGTCTCGGCGAATGGACCATCCGTGATCGAAACATGCTCGCCGCGGACCCGCAACGTGACCGCTTCCTTCGCGGACTGCAACGCCTGCGCCGCGATCAAATGACGGCTCTCTCGAAGGCGTTCGTCGTATGCCAGGGATTCGTCGACTAGTGCGTCATACTGCCGTTTCGACAAGTCGTCGAGCACGTGTTCGTCAAAGAAAATGAGGCACAGGAATTTCATCGATGTCTCCGGTCAAGGGTGGCTTCACCCTGTAGACGCGTGAGCAAGGTCGAAATCGACAGGAAACAGGCGCGCAATAGTATCGAAATGTAACGGAAGGAACGGGAGTGCCTGGCGGGCTTTGCGGCCGTGCGAGATATCATGCGACGATCGGCGGGATGCCCGCGGCTGGGCGTGTCTGTTAATCTGCGCCTTTCTTTCCGCCGACAAGACTTCGAACCATGCAACAGGATCTCCCTTTCAACGAACGAGGTATTACGTTTGCCCGCGCTGGCCTCAGTGCGGCGGGCCAGCTCTTTCCGTTACGTGATTTGCGTGGCGCAACCGTGGTGATGGTGCCGCGGCAGAAGCCATTGCCGATTGCGCTGGGCGTGATTGGTTTGATCGTGGCGGTGACGGGCGGAATTCTTGGTTCAGGACCGGCGTTGCTGCTGGGCGTGATGATCGCGGTGGTGGGGTATTTGTCGTGGATCACGCAGGACGTGATCTACAGGATGTACGTCACCACGCCGGCAGGCGAGCGTGAGGTGTTCACGACGAAGGACGAGGAGTTTGCGGAGCGCGTGGCAAAGCTCGTGCGCGAGGGCATTCCGGCAGCGCCCACTTCCGCGGCCACGTCGGCGCCCCCGTCAAATTAATACCTTCTTTACACGGACCGCAGTGATCCATGCCTCTTGTTAATGCGCGGCTAGCTAAAGTGGTGTTGTTCTAACCACCGCCCGTCGCGAGACGGTGCACTATCCGATGCTTCAGGCAAGCGTTGCTTCCCCGGTCCGTTCATCTGCTGTTCCTGTGCCCAAGCCGTTCGTGCGGGCCACGCGCAAACTTCACACGGTTCTTGCTTTCGATCTCATCCTGCCGGGGCTTGACTCCAGCGGGCCGCGGCGCGTTTTGCAGAAGGCGTTGGGCGGCGAAGCTCGCATGCAGGTGGTAGCGACGGATCGCCGGCATGAATGCGTCACGTTGCACGTTGAAGTGCCGTCACGGACGTTGAGCGATGTGATTGGCGTGGTGACCTCCCGGTTTGAGCAGGCAACCCTGGGCCACGCGACCACGTTCACGCTGCGGCGCTGAGGGTCTGCCTGAGGGTCCGCTTTCAGGTCGATAAGAGTCTGATGCGCCGAAGACGCTCTTCCATAAGAAGCACCTCGGATAAGGTGGCACGCTTGATGGCGGTCTGCTCCTGCTACCCGTGCCGCCGGACGTTGCGTCCCCAAGGCGCGGGCGGTCCACGCGAACGCAGGCTCCTCTCAAACATCATGGTGTAATCGTTTTCCACTTGCAGCGCCGAGTGCTAAACTAGCCCGGCACTACGAAGAAGGAACGTGATCCTTCGACCTATTTCGTCGAGCCATGAACAGACAGAAAGCCAAACCAAACATCAACGTTTTTGACGTCGCGAAGGCGGCAGGCGTTTCGGTCGCCACCGTCTCGCGCGCATTCAACATCCCGAATCGTGTCAGCGCGGTGAGCCGGGAAAAAGTGTTGGCTGTGGCCAAAGAGCTTGGCTACAGTCCGGACCCGGCAGCCAAGGCATTACGTCTTCGCAAATCGTTCATCATTGGCGCAGTGATTCCGTCGCTCGACTATTCCATGTTCGCGCGGCTGACGCATGCGTTCGAAGAGCAACTGACATTGGCTGGATACAGCGTGTTCGTAGTAACGAACGGATTCGACAATCGCAACATGCTCGATGTAGTCAAGCGGATCGTCGAACGCGGCGCAGAGGCGTTGTTGCTAGTCGGGAAGATGGTCGATCCCAAGCTGAAAAGCTACCTCGCCGACAAGCAGATTCCCTGCGTGACAACCTACTCCTATAACGATGACGACCTCGTTCCGTCCATCGGCTTCGACAACTTTGCTGCGACCAGACAGGCAGTCGAATTCCTGATCCGGTTGGGCCATCGTGAGATGGCAATGATCGCCGGACCGCTGCAAGGAAACGATCGGCAACAAGCTCGTCTGGATGGCTTCCAGAAGACCATGCAAGCTCACGGGCTGGGCGACAAAGCCCACGTCATCGAAAAAAGCTACGGCTCGGCAACGTATCAGGGTGCGGATGCAATGCGGCAAATCCACCATGAATTTCCCGACGTCACCGCGGTTGTCTGTAACGCCGATGTCTTTGCACTCAGCGCAATAGCAGAGTGCCGGCGGCTTGGACTGCGGGTACCGGAAGACATGTCCGTTATAGGTTTCGATGACGACGACTACACCACCATCTTCTCCCCGGCGCTGACGACCATCGCTGTTCCTGCCGCGGAGATGGGACGTCTTGCAGCAAGATCGCTGATTGGCGCCCTGACGCACGGAGGCAAAGTCACGCCTGCCCGGCTGGACACTCAGTTGATCGTGCGGGAGTCGACGAGTGTCCCCCGCATAGCCTCCACGAGTACGACACCGAAAGCAGTCGCATGAACCAGCCGCAGAGGCGCCGTAGCAAGCAGCATTATCGCGCTGTGTAACCGCCATCGACCGTGAACATCCCGCCGGTCGCAAACGAAGACTCCTCGCACGCCAGGAACAAGACCATCGTGGCGATCTCCTGCGGGGTGCCCATCCGGTTCACTGGCGCACGCGCTTTCAGTCCGTGTACGAACGCGTCGGGATCGGGAACCTCCTTGAGCATCTTTTCGTAATAGTTGGACCAGATCACACCCGGCGCAATACTGTTGATGCGAATGTTCTTGTCCGCATGGTCCAGCGCCATCGAACGGGTGAGCGACGCGACTCCGCCCTTCGCCGCCACATAGGCGGCGCGATCTGGAATACCGCAGACGGCAGCGGTCGACGAGATGTTGACCACCGCCCCGCCGCCCCGCTTTTCAATCTCCGGTATCGCATACTTGGAGCAGAGAAAGACGCTCTTCAGATTCACGTCGATCACCTTGTCCCAGTCCTCTTCATCCGTGTTGACAACGCTGCCGCGAATGCCGTAACCCGCATTGTTCACCAGGATATCAAGTCCACCAAATTCGGCTAAGGTCGCGGCAATGAGGTGCTTGATCTGCGCCGCTACCGTGACGTCCACCCCTACTGCGAGCGCATTTGCACCCAACGCGCGCGCGACCTTCTCAGCCTGCTCGAGGTTGCTGTCCGCGAGCACCACCCTCGCGCCTTCCTTGATGAACAACGCAGCCGTGGCGGCTCCGATTCCAGCCGCCGCACCCGTCACGACAGCCACTTTTCCTTCGAGTCGCATGTTCTTTTCTCACAAGATTAAATTGAATGTTCAAGACGGCGGATAACCGCGTCCTCAATGCTCATTGCCGCAAGCCATGACGTCCGGGGGTTATCCGGCAATGGATTGTTCTCAAGGCGAATTGACAGGCGGCCAAAGGCGCCAACCGCTTCGATTTCATGTACGTTCTGGTCGACGCCCGGATCGGCCATCATGGTGACGGTCGTTCTCTCAAAGCCGATCCCAGCCAGCGCAATCGCGGCGGTAACGTTGGCGTTCTTCGGGAACAGCCTTGCCGACTCGCCGGCCGTGCCCTCGAAGATCACAGTGGGTTTGTCGATAGTTAGCATGTCGAACTGTACTTCTGCTGGAGAACCCCGCCATGCATGCGGCGGTTTTCGTCCGGTGTAGCGGACTGAATCGAGACCGCCCATACGCGCCGCGCGCAATGCATCAATGCCGCCGACCGCGCCGGACACCAACGTCAGTTCCGAATTGCCGAGCGTCATCGCGCAATTGATCTTCTCGCGCAGCGGCGCGGACGCCAGCGCGCCGACGGAAACAACGATGGCGTCGACTCCACGCTCAAGAAGCGGAATGACCGCCTCGTCGACTGCCGCGTGGCCCGCGCACTCGACGCAAAGCGTCGGGTTCCATGAAACAAGAGAGGCGACGTCATGAAAAACCTCGATCTTGATTGATTGCATGTTGAGAGCGTCCGCCTCGTGAGCGGGGACGAGACACGATAGCTGCCGAGCCTTGATGCCTCGCGCGTGCAACGTAGCCAGAACGCGCTTTCCCATCGCACCCATACCGATGATCGCGATCCGTTCGCGCGCCGCAAAATCTGTTTCGCGATCCACAGGGACCGGCGACTGTTCATTGAACTCCGGCTTCGTCATGAATCATTCGTCCAGGAATGTGCCGATCCGCGATGCGAACGCTTGGGGATCGACCTGTGGAAAAAAATGGCCGCCCTGAGCCTCGACGAGTGCCGCGTTCCGGATCCGTTGCGCCAGATCTTCCGAGTGATAGAACGGCACGATGAAGTCGTCGCGAGCGCCTATGACCAGCGTTTCTTTATCGATCACCGTGAGTTCATCGGCGCGGTCGTACCCAAGCAACATGTCGATTCGATTCACGACCGTCGGCCTGTCGAACTCATCGTCGCCATCGAACTGCAGCGGCGCCGCCGCCACGTTATATTCGTACCACTGAGCGTCATACCCCCCAAGCCGCGAGAACGCCGAATAAGCGCGTGTCCCGAGCTTCTCAAGCATCCGCCGCCGCAGATCGAAGAGATCCCTGAAGCGCCGGTCCGGCCTCGCCCAGCCGCCGCTCAGCACAAGCTTGCGGCACCGGCGCCCATGATCCAGCGCAAGCGTCTGCGCCACCAGACTGCCGGTGGAGTGCCCAATGAAGTGCGCATGGATCACCCCTTCGGCGTCGAGTACGTCAAGAGCGGCTTGAGCAATGGCCGGTATGCGCTGGTCCCCTTCCCTGTTGCTGCGGCCCACTCCCGGATGGTCGAACGAGATCACGCGATAGCGATCCGCAAACAACGCGGCGGCTGGCCGCCAGAAGGATGCAAGACCGCCAAGCCCGGAGATGCACACGAGCGCGTCACCGCTGCCGGCTGCTTCGTAGTGAATGCCTGAATTCGTGCGGCCTTCCGTCATTCCTGCCTCTTGCCGATCTGGCCGAGCTGCGTGAACACGGTTCGAGCCTCGATCTGCGCCGCGTCCGCCGGTCGCGCGAAGGGTTCCGGAGCGGCTTCGCCCGGCGTGCGCGGCCGGCCGATCTCGCGAAAGAAGGTTTCGAGTCCCGAGGGCACGAAGAACCATACCCAATGCAAATCGGCGTCGCCGTCGTTGATAAACGTATGCTTGCGAAGTTTGCCGAGGAACAGCGTCACCCCAGGCTCGAGCCGGTACTCCTCGCCATCCAGTTCGGCCTTACCCGTGCCGGAGATAAAGTGCAGCACCTCTTCGTTATCAGTGTGCGAGTGAAGACGAACAACGCCGCCCGGCGGCAAGGTTTGCGTGCCGACCGCAAATTGACGGTCCATAGGCACAAGGTGCGGGGCAACATGGACCGACGCATATCCGTTGGCCGGCTGCGGTTGCCAGTAACTCTCTTCCTTTCGTGGATGCACGTACAGAAACCTGCCCGTGCCGGCGACCTCTACAGACGCCTCGTTATTACGTTCAATCGGGTTGTCGATCATCTCAACCTCCAGCTTATAAATGAACACAGCAATGCGGGAAACGCTTGCCTGTCCCACGATGGAAAACGTTTACGCGCATGCGCGTCAATGCGCCCTTCAGGGCAACACCCCTAAGCCTCTAAGCTCTTTTCTTCCAGAGGTCGTTCAACGTGTAGCCTGTTGGAAAGGGGTCGGACGAATCAAGCACGTACTGATGAAAACCCATGATCCACGCGCCGCCGGAAATAGCGGGGCGTATGCCCGGCTTGCCGCCTACTGTCAGAGTCTCGACAATCTCACCGGTAAATTCAGAGCCGATGATCGACCGATGGACAAATCGCTCGCCCGGCTCGATCAAGCCACGCGCATGAAGGACCGCCAGCCGTGCGCTGGTTCCCGTGCCACACGGTGAACGATCCAGGCGGCCCGGCGAGACGATCACACCGTTCCTCGACGAAAGGCCGTCCGGTCCGCGTTCGAGAGGGCCAGCGAACAGGGTCTGATTGATCGTATGGATCTGTGGATTCTCCGGATGCACCGCAGGAATTTGCACAGCCGCCGCTGCCTTGATCGCCTCGCCCACTTCGACCATATCGGCGGCTTCATCCGGGACAATGGAAAAGCCCAGGGCCGCTGCATTGACCAGTACGTAGATCATTCCGCCATAAGCGACATCCACTGTCAGCGTGCCAATACCCGGCACCTCCAACGCAAGATCAAGCCCGAACACGAAACACGGCACATTAGCGAAGCGGACATTAAGGCACTTGCCGTCGCGGCATTCGGCCCGAACCTTGATCAGGCCACCGGGCGCCTCCAGGGTCAGCTCCGTGTAGGGCTCCTCCATGCGCAACATGCCCGTTTCCAGCAGCGCGGTCACCGTGCAGATAGTGTTGCTGCCGGACATCGGCGGATAGTGCTCCGACTCCATGATCACGAATCCCGCGTCCGCTTGGGGGTCACAAGGCGGAAGCACGAGGTTGATGCTTTGAGTCACCGTTCCTCTCGGCTCCTGCAGCAAGAATTTGCGCAGATCGTCAGCCTGGGTTTCCAGATATTGCATCTTCTCGAACATCGATTTTCCGGGGACATCGAGAACCCCACCGGTAATCACGTCATTGCGCTCGCCACCGGTGTGCACGCCCACGACATTCACCATTCGTTTCATTTTCATTTGCATTGCTTCCAGATTATTTCGACACTAGAACCGCTGGAGTACCTTTCGTTCGATATGCCCAACGCATCGCGTCAGCGGATACGCGACCACGAAGTAAATGAGCGCCGTCGTAGTCAGGACTTCCACCGGCCGGGCACTCGTGTTCGCAATGTTCTGGCCGACGAACATCAAGTCGGCCATGCCGAGTGCGGACACCAGGGCGCTTTCCTTGAACAGGCTGACTATGTTCGAGAGCAAGCTGGGCATCGCACGGATAAAAGCGAGCGGCAAGACAATATGCGTCACGCGTGTCATGCGGCTCAGTCCAAGCGCCACGCACGCGTCCAGTTCTTCCTTCTTGATCGTGCTCAGCGACCCGCGGAAGGTCTCGCATGTGATCGCACCCATGTAAAGGCTGAGCGCCGCAAATGATGCAACGCCTACGCTGATATTCACGTGAAGCAAAAGCGGCAGGCAGAAGAAGAACCAGAACAATTGGACCAGCAGCGGCGTCCCGCGAAACACTTCCACATAACCGGTCGCTATTGCCCGAGCGGAGCCCGGGCCGTATGTCCGTAAGAGGCTCGCCACGAATCCCAGGGCAATGCCGGCGATCGCGGACGCCAGTGTCAGCTTGACGGTAAGCGCGAGCCCGTCGAGCAACGGCTCGATATAACCCAGCAGGAACACGAAATTGAATTTCATGACTGGCTACGCCGCTGAATAGTTGAAGGAGCGTTTGCGCTCGATCACGCGCAACGCCTGCGCAACGAGCACAGACACAACGAGGTACAAGATGCCGATGGTCGTGAACACTTCCAATGGCCTATAGGTATCCGAAGCAATTTCCTTGCCGCGGTACATCAGCTCCTGAATCGCCACCACCGAGAGCAGCGACGTCTGCTGCAACGCCGAGATGCCATTGGTGATAAGAACCGGCAGCGCCACGCGAAAAGCATGCGGAAGCACAATCAAGGTAGTGCGCTGGAAGGGGGAGAAGCCCAGTGCGACACCCGCGTCGTGCTGGTCGCGCGGAACCGACTGGATGCCACCCCGGTACGCCTCGGCATTGAACGCCGTCAGGTTTAGGGAAATGGCGAGAATGCCCATTGTCATTGGACTGAGAAACACGTTGAAGATGATCGGCACGCAGTAAAAGAACCAGACCACCTGGACCAGCGCCGGCGTGCAGCGGAAGAACTCAATGAACGCCGATACCGGCAGGCGCACCAGCCGCGATTTGCTTTGGGTCAGCATCCCGACAACAAACCCCGTTACCACGCCTATTGCATTCGCACACAACGCGATCACCAGCGTAACCGCCAGGCCTTGCCACAGAAGACCGAGTCCCGAGGAGATCCAGGAGAAATCCAGAGAATAGTTCACGGCCTTTTTCCTAGTTCACATGCAACACGTTGTTCAGGAACTCTCTCGTCCGGGTGTGTCTTGGGTGCTTGAACATTTCATCGGGTGTTCCTGACTCGATGACCACGCCGTCCGCACAGAACACAATGCGGGAAGCGACTTTCCTCGCAAACCACATGTCGTGCGTCACCATGACCATCGGCATGCCTTGCGACGCCAGCTCGAGGATGACGGTCTCGACCTCGGCAACCAGCTCAGGATCCAGCGCGGATGTAACCTCATCGAACAGCATGAGCCGCGGGTCCAGCATCAAGGCGCGCGCGATCGCGACGCGTTGCTTTTGGCCGCCGGAAAGTTGCGCGGGATAAGCACGCGTTTTACTTGACAGTCCAAAACGATCGAGCAGCGACGTCGCTCTTCGTTCCGCTTCGGCCCGTGGCTCGCCTTTCACTTTGCAGGGCGCAAGCGTCAGGTTGCGCAAGACGTCCAGGTGCGCAAAGAGCGTGTAGTTCTGGAAGACCATCCCTATCTGCTTACGGATGCTCAGGTCCATGCGTGTGCGCCGGCTCTCTTCGTCAAACGACAGATAGGGTCTGCCATTGAACTCGACCGTGCCTCCGTCGATGGTTTCAAGTCCCATCAGTACACGCAACAACGTGCTCTTTCCCCCTCCGCTCGGTCCGATCACCACGAGGCGGTCGTCGTGCCGCATATCCAGATCGAGACCCTTCAGAACCTTGACCGTGGGACCGTATTGCTTGGATAAACCCTTGATGCTGACGAGTGGCTCCGTGCCCGCCTGCAGGGTCGGGCGGGCCGGCAAACGCCCTTCCTGCCATCCTGCCGGGCGCGCATCGGCGTCATGTTTCATTAGCCGGCTCACTTTCATGACCTGTTCCATGTCGTTGCTCATTGTCTGGCTGTCTATGGAAAAATCCGGCTACTGTTTTACCGACTGCGCCGCCTGCTTCACGGCCGCGTCAACGCTGGATTTGACGAAACCGCTCTTGGTCTGCTGCTCGATGAATTGATTGAGCTCGTTGAGGTCCGCGCTCGTGTAGCTCTTGTTCATTCCGAACGCCACGTCCTGAAGATTGAAGGGCGGGTCCGGCCGGTAGATCTCAGCCCAGTCGGGGTGGGCCGCCTGGAAGATCAGGTTGGCATCGGACTGGTCCGCAAGAAAATTGGCACGATGCGACATGAGTGCAAGGCGGGTGCTGTCGGCGTCGGGCAGACGAAGGATCTGTGCCTGTTTGAGCACCGGACTGATTGCCTTGTCGTCGGTCGTACCCTGCACGACGGCGACAATGAAATCGGGCTTGTCGATATCGGCGACTGACTTGATCTGCTTGGGCACCTTTGCGTCCGAGCGGCTGTACACGAAGTTTGTATCGTTACGAACGACGGCCGCTGAGAAGTTGATCACTTGCTCCCTCACAGGCGTGCGGTTGATCGCCATGGCCAGGTCCCATTTGTCGGTTTGCAACCCTGCAATCATGTTGTCCCAGGTCGTGTCGACAAATTTCACCTTGACCTTCAGGACATCCTCACCGAACCGGCGGCACAGGTCGCTGAATGCACCCGTATAACCGCCGGTCTTCGCATCGCGCACCACAAACGGAGGCGCCAGCGCCGCGCCGCAACGCAGTTCTCCTGCTTTGCGCACCGACTGGAAAGTCGTTGAATCCGCCGCGTTGGCAGGGGCAACCAGGCTGCTCATGCCTACAGCGAAACAAACTGACGCCAGCGCAGCCCTGAGCAGCGCGCGAAGCGTTTGGGCGGCCGGAGCGCGGCGAAGGGCCGGCATAAGCGTGTTCTTCATGGTGGTCATGGACTCCAAAGAATATGAACGAATTAACACTTCCCGAATTAACACTTCCCTTAACGCTCCGCGGGCTAAAGCCGACTTTTGGAACTCCGCTTACCCTTGTCGATCAACCAAGCCGCCTCTCGGCGGCGTGGTAATCGTTTACGCGAGTGTTCGAAGTCAATCATCACCCGGATGACAACCGTCTTGTCACCAGGAAACAGCCTTTGTCTGAGGGCGTACAACCATGCTAGTAGAAAAAAAATGAAGCGTAAAGCTTTACATCATTGAGCTAGTATTTTTACTAACTTCAATACCTGTAAGGGTTCTACGGATGGAAAACGATTACCATCTTCGGTGTTTCGGCGGCCTGAAATTTGCAGTCGGTCCGCTCGATTGATGGCCCTGAGGACGGCGCGGCCGGTGAGCGCAGCTCGATGGGTGGCGCGAGGTATTGAACTGAAGCCGACGGCGGTACGCGCGCACCGCTCGGCGGAACGCTGAAATCGATGGCCTGAAACACGCGCCGCAGGAGTAATTGTTCGCGGAGATTTACAAGAGAAATACGTGGCCGAATGGCCGGGCGCGTGAATCGACTCTCGTAGACGCTGGAGGTCAGATGTGACCCATCACGGGGACGAGTGAGAGCCACGCCGCAGACTGAACGATCAGCCAATTTACGCGCTAAAAACGCGAGGCCGCTGCGTCTCTAGCTCACGTTCGGCCTGTCCGGAGTGGGGACATCGTGCGGCGATAGACTGAGAGCTTCTGCAAGCCTCGTAGCGGCCGCAGAAGCTCTCGGGGATCATGGATCAAGGCGGAGTCGGCGCGAGCGAAACACTAAACAATCAAAGGCTCGACATGCCAAATATGCTTGGCATATTCCGCAATTGTCCGGTCTGACGAAAAAATTCCCATCCCCGCGACGTTTTCAATTGCGCTGCGCGTCCAGGCTTCCTTATCGAGAAATTTCGCATCGACATCCGCCTGAGCTTTGTCGAAGCTTTCAAAATCCGCCAGCACCATGTAATGGTCGCCCCAATCCACCAGCGTATGAAAGATGTCGTAGAAACGATGCGGCTGGTCCGGCGAAAAGTGCCCGAGCCGGATCTGGTCAAGCGCCATCTTCAGCTCAGGATTCTCTTCGTAAATATGACGCGGCCTGTATCCGGTCGCCCGTAGCGCATCAATCTCTTCAGTTGAGTGCCCAAAGATAAACATGTTCTCGCGCCCAACGGCGTCGCAAATCTCGATGTTCGCGCCATCCAGCGTACCAATGGTCAATGCCCCGTTCAACGCGAGCTTCATGTTGCCCGTGCCCGACGCTTCGGTCCCCGCCATCGAAATCTGCTGCGATAAATCCGCTGCCGGAATAATCAGTTCGGCCACGCTCACGCCATAGTTCGGAATGAAACCGACCTTCAACCGGTCACCAATCAACGGATCGTTGTTGACCTTCTCCGACACGTCGTTAATCAGCTTGATGATCGTCTTGGCCATCTTGTACGCCGACGCCGCCTTGCCGGCGAACATCACGACACGCGGTGTCCACGCCTTCTCCGGCTGCTCGCGAATCCGGTTGTAGCGCACGATCACATGCAGGACGTTAAGCAACTGCCGCTTGTATTCGTGAATGCGCTTGACCTGTAAATCGAACAGCGCATTCGGGTCGATGATCGCACCCGTCTCCCGCTTCGCTCGTGCGGCGAGCCGTACCTTGCTCGCGAACTTCGCGTCATGAAAGGCTTTGGTAAATTCAGGGTCATCGCGCCATTCACGCAGCCGGCCCAACTCGAACAAGTCAGTCCGCCAGCGCGGTCCCAGCCGTTCATCGATCAATGACGACAGCTTCGGGCTTGCCTGCGACAACCACCGCCGCGGCGTAATGCCATTCGTCACGTTCGTGAAGCGCTCGGGATACATGCGCGCGAAATCGGCAAAAATATTCTGCGTCATCAACTGCGAATGCAGCTTCGACACACCGTTCACCGTGTGGCTTGCAACAATCGCAAGATGTGCCATGCGCACACGCCGCTGACCGTATTCGTCGACGAGGGAAATACGGCGAATCAGGTCCATGTCGCGCCCGAACTTCTCGCCCACCTGCTTGAGAAAATCCGAGTTGATGTCAAAGATGATCTCGAGGTGGCGCGGCAACAGCCGCGACAGCATTTCCACGTCCCACGTTTCCAGCGCCTCGGGCATCAAGGTGTGGTTCGTGTACGAGAACATTTGCTGAATCAGCTTCCATGCCTTGTCCCACGGCAAGTGATGCGTATCGACCAGCAAACGCATCAACTCGGGGATGGCCAGCACCGGGTGGGTGTCGTTCAGGTGCACCGCCACCTTCTCCGCCAGCCGCCCAAAATGCGTGTGCGTGCGTTGATAGCGGCGAATCAGATCCTGCATCGTCGCGGAAACAAAGAAGTATTCCTGGCGCAAACGCAGTTCGCGGCCGGCCTGCGTGGAGTCGTCCGGATACAGCAGGCGCGATACGTGTTCTGAGGTGTTCTTCGCTTCCACCGACCGGCGATAATCGCCCTGGTTGAACGCGGACAGGTCGAATTCATCGGTCGCCCGCGCCGACCAGAGCCGCAGCGTATTCGTCGCGGTCGTGGCGAAGCCGGGGATCACGGTGTCGTACGCCATGGCGTTCACGTGTTCCGTGTCGATCCATTCGGTCCGGTCGCCATGACGGACCGTACTGCCGCCAAAATGAATCACATAGTTCACTTCGGGGCGCGGAAACTCCCACGGATTACCCGCGCGCAACCAGTAATCGGGCGTTTCGACCTGATTACCGTCAACGATGGTCTGCCGGAACATGCCGTATTCGTAGCGAATACCGTAACCAAAACCCGGAATGCCAACGGTCGCCATGGAGTCGAGAAAACACGCGGCGAGACGGCCGAGACCACCGTTGCCGAGCGCCGCATCGGGTTCCAGGTTCTCTAGCGTATTTAAGTCTATGCCAAGGCCGGCGAGGGCGTCGCGGACTTCGTCGTGAATGCCCAGCGCTAACAACGCGTTGGTAAAAGTCCTGCCGATCAGAAACTCCATCGACAAGTAGTAGACACGCTTGACGTCCTGCTCGTACTGCTGGCGCGTGGTTTTCATCCAGCGCGCCACCAGCCGGTCGCGGACCGCCAGTTCGGCGGCGTGAAGCCAGTCGCGTGGCTGCGCGGTGACGGCATCCTTGCCGACGCCGTACATGAGACGGTTGGAAATGGAGCGCCTGAGCGCATCGACGGTGCTGTTCAGCTGTTCGAATTCCAGGTCGACGGATGTCATCGAACTCTCCAGAAATGCATTGCTGGACAACGCGCTAGGTGCGAGCCGCGTTCTGTCAAGCGGGACGGGGCCGGGTGAACAGGCAGGTTACGCTATTTTTATTTTTTTGGGTATTGGCCCCCGGACGCCGTGGAACTGGCACGACATCCGCCGGCGGTCCGTCCTGTTGTCGCATTTCCGTCATCGGGAGCAGCCAGGTTGCTCGCGGTGCAGCATTGTTAAATTACTTTGGTTTCCTGATCATATCCCTGTTCAACCGTGATTTGATGACACCGCGCCGCGGTCTTCGGCAAGCCTTTCGATTAGCTGAATATAGTGATCGAGCGGGGGCGTAACGCGCTCAGGACTCTTCGCAAGATCATCCCAACGGCGTAATGAAAGCGCATCCTGCGCGAAGGGTTTGCGCATGAAATCATCCGCTTCTTCCTTGCTGAAAATGCCTCCTTGCAATTTCAGGCTGCGGACTGAATCCGCGGATAGTGTCGAAAAATATTCGTCATCAATTGCACATAAACAACGTTTCGCGTCCACATGCAGGCGGATCGGTTCGAGCACGGCGTTACCGAATAGTGGCCGCAGGAAGGGCAGCGCGAAATACTGGTGCAAGTCGTCAATGCCCCGCTCGCTCGGCGTCTCGCCCTGGAGGTTCAGCAAGTGTCCCAGGTCGTGCAAAAAAGCCGCGCCAACGAGTGTTTCGTCTGCGCCCGCTTCCTCGGCCAGCGCCGCCGTCTGCAATGCGTGCTGGAGTTGCGTGACGGGTTCACCGCTATAGGCCATGGCGCCGTAGGTATCGAAGAGATGCCGGATGTCAGTGAGCGTAAGCGCCATGATTCAAGCCCAGGGTAAAGAAAAAGTCTTGAGGTTCGTGAAGCTTTTCATCGCTTCCTGCACGCCTTCCTTGTAACCCAGGCCCGAGTCCTTGATACCGCCGAATGGCGTCAACTCGATCCGGTAACCCGGCACTTCCCACACATTGACGGTACCCACGCGCAGTTCGTTCACAAAGCGCGTGATCAGGTCCGCCCGGTCTGTACATAGGCCGGACGACAACCCGAAAGCCGTGCCGTTGCTGATACGAATGGCGTCGTCGATGGTATCGAATTCGATGATCGGCGACACCGGCCCGAAGGTTTCCTCGCGCACCAGCGTCATGGACGGATCGACACGATCAAGCACCGTGGGCGAATACAGCGCGCCATGGCGGTGATTGCCGCACAGCAACCGCGCTCCCTTCAATACTGCTTCGTTCACGCGTGCTTCGAATGATCTGGCCGCAGCTTCGTCGATTACCGTGCCCATCTGGTTGGCAGGATCGAAGGGATCGCCATAAGTCCACGCAAGCGTTTTTTCCACCACGAGTTCGGTGAACCGGGCGGCCACGCGCTTCTGCACCAGCATGCGCTTGACCGCCGTGCAACGTTGCCCGGAGTTCTTGTACGAGCCTTGCACGGCCAGCGTTGCCGCGCGGTCCAGATCGGCGTCATCGAGCACGATCAGCGGGTCATTGCCGCCGAGTTCCAGCACCACGCGCCTGTACCCCGCCTTCGCCGCAATCGCCTTGCCAATAGCCACGCCGCCGGTAAAAGTGACGAGATCGGCATGCGGGTTGGTGACGAGCTCTTCGGCGATCTCGCGCGGGTCGCCCGTCAAAACTTGCAGCATGGGCGCGGGCAAACCGGCTTCGACCAGCACGTCGGCTAAGTAATAAGCCGATAACGGCACCTTCTCGGAGGGCTTCAGGATCACCCGGTTATTCGTCGCAATAGCCGGCGCGAGCTTATGCGCGACCTGATTCATCGGATGATTAAAGGGTGTGATCGCGACAATCACGCCGGCCAGCGGTTCACGTTGCGAGAACACGCGGCGGGCCTTGCCGTGCGGGGTAAGGTCGCAGGAAAAACTTTGACCGTCGTCGCGCAACGCTTCCATCGCGGCGAATT
>NZ_JAQGMM010000680.1 GCF_028292365.1 Caballeronia sp. | reverse complement strand
GCTGAGGCGCTATTGCCGAAGGCGATTGAGTCGACGCCGATTGCCCTGGCATTGGTGCCAATGGCCGCTGCATTTTCCGCACTAGCGGCGGCAAAGCCAACGGCTACAGCGTTGTCTGCCGAGATCGCGTTCATGCCGACCGCAACCGAATTGACGCCTGCTGCGGTGGAGAACTTGCCCGCAGCTACGCTATTCGCACCTTGTGCGACTGCTGAATTACCGACGGCGGTGGCTCCGTCTACCGACGCCATGGCATTTGCACCCACGGCGGTCGACTGTGCGCCGCTAGCCAAGGCGGTATTGCCGAAGGCGATTGAGTCGACGCCGCTCGCCCTGGCATTGGTGCCAATAGCCGCTGCATTGTCAGCAGTAGCAGCGGCGGCGGGGCCAACGGCTACAGCGTTGTCTGCCGAGATCGAGTTCATGCCGACCGCAACCGAATTGACGCCTGCTGCGGTGGATAACTTGCCGGCAGCTACGCTATTCGCACCTTGTGCGACTGCTGAATTACCGACGGCGGTTGCTCCGTCGACCGACGCCATGGCATTCGCGCCCACGGCGGTCGACTGTGCGCCGCTAGCCAAAGCGCTATTGCCGAAGGCGATTGAGTCGACGCCGCTCGCCCTGGCATTGGTGCCAATAGCCGCTGCATTGTCAGCAGTAGCGGCGGCGGTGGGGCCAACGGCTACAGCGTTGTCTGCCGAGATCGCGTTCATGCCGAGCGCAACCGAATTGACGCCCGTTGCGGTGGAGAACTTACCCGCAGCAACACTATTCGCACCTTGTGCCATTGCGGAAGCACCGACGGCGGTTGCCCCGCTGGCCGACGCCATGGAATTTTCGCCTACGGCGGTCGACTGTGCTCCGTCAGATGAGGCGTTGTTTCCAATGGCCATTGAAGCGGTTGTGGCATGGGAGCCCGTACCAACGGCCATTGCGTTGGGCCCAGCAAAAGAATTGGCGCCGACAGCGACAGCGTTCTCCAAATTGGCGGTGGAGTTATATCCGACGGCTATGGAGTCTTTGAAAGCCAATGCCCCGGAGCCAATAGCGGTAGCCTGATCCCCTAGCGCCCACGCCGTTGCGCCGGCAGCAACTGAGTCGGTGAAGTTGTTGTCACCAGCCGCAACCCATGGATCGGCGGCCTGCACATGAGCCGCCGATCCCGCAAGAAAGCCACCGACCATCACCGCTTGCACGATCACGAGCTTGCGCGCCGAAGACCGCTTGGTCTTCGACTTCGACGTCTCGGAAGCGGCGACCCACGTGCCGGTTGATTCGTTCCAGACTGCTTTAAAGATTCTATTCATGAAAGAAGGATGTCTAACAATTTGACAAGTACATGTCGGGTTGATCGATGGAAAGCGTCGCGCTAACGCCCGACCAAAATAATGAGGGGACATCTGGGCGCGATGGTTCCTTGGAACGAGGATCTCCCGCCTCGTAAAGTTCTGGCCCGCTCGGGCGTCGGACAGCCTTCCTGCATTGCTACGTTCGGACTCAGAAGGTGGGGATGATCGCGGTTATCGCGTTTTCGAAATACACGATCTTTCCTAAATTGAACGGAATGAAGAGAAGATAGTTTGGATTGCAAATTAAATTTAAAAATGATCATTTTTTGTCGCGTATTTTTTCTGCTTCGGCGCGCCTTATTTGTGTGTGATTTTGTATCGAGCGCGGCCTTGATAAATTCTTCGGACCGACTTCCGGGACATTTGCGGCGTCCATGTCGAAAAATGCCAAAAACCCGTTCTGGATCAACACTCTGATCGACGCAAACGTTCTACAATGGCGACTGTTTTTCGACCTGAGTTTTCATGCGCAATTCTCTCCGTACTCGTTTCTCTCGCGCGACTGCTGCTACTGCGGCATTGATCGCTGCTTTTTCCTTTACTGCGCCGGTTCACGCCAACAACGTGATCGTGCTGAATTCCGGCGAGGCCACGCTGAGTCTCATCGACGAAGCGACCCGCCAGGTTGTGTCGACCATTCCGACCGGCAAGGAGCCGCACCATTTGATGGCGACGCCTGACAATGCGTCGCTGATCGTGGCGAATTCGGTGTCGAACAATCTGATGTTCGTCGACCCGAAAACGGGCAAGCCGCAACGCTGGGTTGAAAGCATCGAGGATCCCTATCAGGTCGGTTTTTCGCCGGACAAGAAGTGGTTCGTGTCAACTGGCTTGCGACTCGACAGGCTGGATATCTACCGTTATGACGGCGCGAATATCTCGATCGCGAAGCGCATACCGCTGGCGGTCATGCCTAGCCACATTGCGTTCACGAATGACAGCAAGACGGCGTTCATCTCGTTGCAGGTGTCCGGCGAAGTGGCGGCAATCGACCTGGCAACGCAAACGGTGAAATGGAAGATGAAGGTCGGCCCTGTGCCTGCCGGCCTCTGGATGACGCCCGGCGACAAATACATGTTGGTCGGCATGACGGGCGCGGACTACGTTGCGGTGGTGGACTGGCGCAACCAGAAAATCGTGAAGACGATCAAGACGGGTAACGGCGCCCACAACTTCCGCTCGCTGGCGGACAGCAAGCATGTGGTGGTGTCGAACCGGGTTGCGAGTACGATCAGCATCATCGATCAAGACACTTTGACGAATATCGGCGACATCACAGGTTTGCTGCCCGGCCCGGACGATATGGAACTTTCCGCTGACAAACGTTATCTTTGGGTTACGTTCCGGTTTGCGAAGAAAGTTGGAATTATTGATCTGACAAATCGCAAGTTGATTCAGACCATCGCCGTGGGCCGTTCTCCGCATGGCATTTACTTTTTCGACCGCGCGCCGGTGACAGGCCCGAATGGCGGCTGAGATCGACGGACGAAGAAGGGCTTGAGTTGAAGGTTGAGGGCGCTGCCAGGGTTAAGCGGCGGTGCCCGGTAACGGTTACGGAGCACCATGTTTCATTCCATTTTTTCCCTGTTCGACACGTTCGTCTCGACACTACAGACGTGGCTGTACATCGACATCGTGCAGCCATTCCTGTTCAAGGTCGGCCTGATGGGTTACGACGAAGACACCTATGACGCGCTTTATTGGGTGATCGTGGGCGTGCTCGAAGTGCTGGTGATGTACGCGATCCTGCGACCGCTTGAGGCGTTGCGGCCCGCCGAAAAGTGGCAGAACAGGAAAGGCGTGCGTGTGGACGCGCTGTATACGTGGATCGTCAAACTGGGCATCCTGAACCTGTTCTTCTTCTTCACTTTCCAGCCATTCTTCGACGGTTTTCAAAGTTGGCTGCGGCTGCATAACATCGCCAATATCGAACTTGACAATCTTTGGCCGGGCGTTACATCTCAGCCGATCGTCGCGTTCGTTATTTACCTCGTCGTGCTCGATTTCGCCGGGTATTGGTATCACCGTATGGAGCACCGGATTGGCATCTGGTGGGAATTGCACGCGGTCCATCACAGCCAGCAAAAGATGTCGCTGTGGACCGACGACCGGAATCATCTGCTCGACAACATCATGCAAGCGGGCTTTTTCGCCGCTGTGGCATTGGTAATTGGTGTGCAACCGTCGCAGTTCGTGGTGCTCGTCGCAATCACCAACCTGATGCAAAGCGTGCAGCACGCGAATATCCGGATGCACTTCGGCTGGCTTGGCGAGCGCTTGCTTGTCAGTCCGACGTTCCATCGGCGGCACCATGCCATTGGCTATGGTCACGAGGGCACTACGTACGGATGCAACTTCGGCGTGCTGCTACCGTGGTGGGACATGATGTTCAGAAGTGTTTCGTGGAACCGGGAGCTCGAGCCGACCGGCATTCGCGATCAGCTGGCTGTGGCCGACAAGCCCGGACGCAATTACGGCGATGGTTTCATCGAGCAGCACTGGCTCGCGTTTAAGCGTATTGGTGAGCGCATCGTGTCGCATCGGGTGACTCGTGCGCCGGGTTCGGATTCGGACACAGCCGCCATTTAAGCAGCCGTGCTTGATCAAAACCGGTTCGTTCAGGAGCTCCTGTCTGAGCGTATGTATTTTGTTTGAACCTGCTCAGTTGTAGCGTCTCAGTCCTCTTCGCCGGCTTCCAGCCGGCGAAGTCGTTTTGACTGGCAGCGTTAGCCGAACGGACGAGCAGCGCGCCATGCA
>NZ_JAQGMM010000103.1 GCF_028292365.1 Caballeronia sp. | reverse complement strand
GTCGGCGCGTGCCTCGTGCTCGCGGGCGTGATGCATTGGGTGGCCGGCAATTTCGACTGGATCGGCATGCGTGCCGCACCTCTGGAGCGAATCATGCTTCTCGGTGCAAGCCTGGTTGTATTCGGTGCGCTATATTTCGGTATGCTCTCCGCGATGGGTTTTAAATACGCGTATTTCAGAAGGCGAACGCTGCAATGACGACGACGCGCATCCTCGACTATTTCACCTCGCTAGTGGCGGAGGACGACAGTCTGCCGCTCACCGAGGCGGCGTTGTCGCTCGCCCAGGACGCGTATCCGGATCTCGATCTGCAGGGCGTGCTGGCTGAGATCGACGAGTTGGTCCTGCGCGTGCGCCGCCGTATGCCTGAAGACGCCGACATCAAGCAAAAAGTCGGTGTGTTGAATCGTTTTTTCTTTCGCGAGCTGGGTTTCACCAGCAATCTCAACGATTACTACGACCCCGATAACAGCCACCTGAACATGGTGCTGAAGCGGCGTCGCGGGATTCCGATTTCGCTGGCCGTCGTGTATCTGGAGATGAGCGAACAGCTCGGTATTCCGGTGCGTGGCGTGTCGTTTCCCGCGCACTTCCTGCTACGCGTGACCACGCCCGACGGCGATGTGATGCTCGATCCAACCACGGGCCATTCCTTGTCCGAATCGGCGATGGTCGAGATGCTCGAGCCCTATGTGCAGCGGGTTGGCGAATCCATCGGCAGCGCGCTGCGGGTCTTGTTGCAGCCGGCTACGCGCCGGGAAATCATCGGACGAATGCTGCGTAATTTGAAGAGCATTTATCTTCAGACGGAGCGCTGGCAACGGCTGCTCGCCGTGCAGCAACGGCTGGTGATCCTGATGCCGGGGAGTATTGAAGAAGTGCGCGATCGGGGCTTTGCTTACGCACGTCTGGATTACTTGCGCCCGGCAATGGAGGATCTGCGTCGGTATCTTGATGATCGGCCTGAGGCCGAAGACGCCACCGTCGTGGAGACGGAGTTGCATGAACTGCGACAGCGCACGCAGCACAACGGCGAGTAGTTTTTTCCAGCTTGCTGAGGTAAAGACCATAAGTAAGGCCCATAAAAAACGGCGGCTCATCATTTCGATGGCCGCCGTTTTTCTTGGGCGCTTAAGCTCGTGAGCTAGCCGCTGCCAGCCCCCGCCAAGCTGAAAAATTTACTTCGGCTGCATCCGGATCGCGCCGTCCAGGCGAATCACTTCGCCGTTGAGCATGGGGTTGTCGAAGATCTGCTTGACGAGCATGGCGTATTCGTTCGGTTTGCCGAGACGCGAGGGGAATGGAACCATTGCGCCGAGCGCGTCCTGCACTTCCTTCGGCATGCCGAGCAGCATCGGCGTTTCGAAGATGCCGGGCGCAATTGTCATTACGCGAATGCCGTTGCGCGACAAATCCCGCGCGATCGGCAACGTCATGCCCACCACGCCGCCTTTCGATGCCGCATAAGCCGCCTGGCCGATCTGGCCATCGTAAGCGGCCACCGACGCCGTGCTCACGATCACGCCTCGTTCGCCCGCCGCATTCGGCTCGTTTTTCGACATGGCAGCCGCCGCCAGCCGGATCATGTTGAACGTGCCGATCAGGTTCACGCCGATAGTCTTGGCGAACAGGTCGAGCGCATGCGGGCCATCCTTGCCCACCGTCTTCGCGGCCGGCGCGATGCCCGCGCAGTTGACCAGCCCGCGCAAGCTGCCGAGTTGCGTCGCCGCTTCCACGGCGCGCTGGCCGTCTTCCTCGCGGCTCACGTCGCATTTCACGAACACACCGCCGAGTTCCTTCGCGAGCTTCTCGCCGCCGGCTTCGTTCATGTCGGCGAGCACGACCTTGCCGCCGTGGTCGCGGATTAGCTGTGCCGTGGCCGCGCCAAGCCCCGATGCGCCGCCGGTGACGAGAAAGACGTTGTCTTGGATGTCCATGCTGAGTGCTCCTTGATGAGGGTTATACGTAGAACATGTTCGTTCCGAGGATCGCTCAGGACGAAAACGAAAAACCCGCTCGGCCGATGGAGCGCGAGCGGGTTTCAGAAGGCGTGCCCCGAGCGCCCAGGTATGAGCGCCCGGTGACGATCAGGTCAATGCATCGAATACGCGCGTGCGGATTTCGTCGACGGTACCAAGCCCCGAGATCCGCCGATACTCCGGCGCTTTCAGGCCGTTGTTGTCGCCATGTTTGGACCACGTGTTGTAGTACTCGATCAGCGGCTTGGTCTGCGCAACATACACGTCGAGCCGCTTCTTCACGGTCTCTTCCTTGTCGTCGTCGCGCTGGATCAGCGGCTCGCCGGTAATGTCGTCAAGGCCTTCCACTTTCGGCGGATTGAACTTGATGTGATACGTGCGCCCCGACGCTGCATGTGAGCGCCGTCCGCTCATGCGCTCGATAATGTCCGCGAACGGCACGTCGATCTCAAGCACATAGTCGATAGCAACACCGGCTTGCTTCATGGCGTCGGCTTGCGGAAGCGTGCGCGGGAAACCATCGAATAGATAGCCGTTCGCACAGTCCGCTTCCTGCAGGCGTTCTTTCACGAGGTTGATGATGAGCGTGTCCGGCACAAGTTCGCCGGCGTCCATGAAGCGCTTGGCTTCCACGCCGAGCGGCGACCCTGCTTTCACGGCCGCGCGCAGCATGTCGCCCGTCGAGATCTGCGGGATGCCGAACTTTTCCTTGATGAAGGTGGCCTGGGTGCCCTTGCCGGCGCCGGGGGCGCCCAACAGGATCAAACGCATGGTGATATCTCCGAATCGAATAGAAACCGCTGCGCTGCGAGGCTTATCTGGCATCCGGTCGCTGTGGCACATCGCCCGGTTGAAGCCGCAAACGAGGCGCGACGAGCCGAATTCGAGAGACGGCGCGGCACCAGTCGACACGGGCGCTCAGGAGCGTTGGCGCTGACCGGAAGGCTCGCGCTACCGGCCGATTATGCCATGCATCGTCACAATCGCGGCCCGAATCCGAGGCTGGAAAGCCCGGAAAGTCGCATGCAGCGGGGGTTAACGCGAGTTGATCGAGAGAGGCATGCCGCGCTAGGAACCGTTGAAAGCGCGCCGATTTCGTGCATCACCTTCGCTATTGAAAGCGATGGACATGCCGGTGATCGGCGCGTGCCCGGAGCGGCATGACAACGGAACGGCGGGAGGCACGCTGCTGCAGCAGAAGCGCGGCTTGGGCGTGGTTCATCGGTGGAGCGTGCGTGGTTCATGCTCGTTGATCGGGCGTCGGCAGCAGCCTTGGACTTCAGCCGGAACGCGCCGTTATACCTACGCCCCAAACAGCGCGCGGACGCGGGCCAGATCATTGGGGGTATCGACACCCGGCGACGGCGCGTCGTTCGTCGTCAGCACTGCG
>NZ_JAQGMM010000585.1 GCF_028292365.1 Caballeronia sp. | reverse complement strand
CGACAAGGCCAATGCAATCAGCAAACCCGCGCGAAGCGTACGAAAGCGAGGCAGCAATCTGAAGTCGTGCATGATTGTCTTTTGAACAAGGCGGCGCACGGGAAGCGGTCATCATGACCGCCCGCCCAACCTATTTGTAGAAAATGTAATTAGCGATGTAAGGCGAGTTGCCAATCTCATGTTCGGTCGAACACGGCGAGGCCGGCATCACGCCGCCCACGGTGTTCACGCGCTGAACATAACGAATAGCGGACAGCATGCCGCTCGCCGCGGTGCTACGGGTTTCGAGCAATAACTGTGGCACGCTCGCGGCGGTTTCACTCGGCGTTTGCGCGATCACGTGGCCCACGATCCGGCTGCCATCGTCCGCTTCCCACGACGGCCCCGCCGCATGCCGGATCAACGGCTGGCCGCTTGTGTCGTAGAGCGTTGCTTGCGGGTTCTTGAACACCCAACCCAAGTGGTGCTGCGCGTCGTATTCACAGGAATACACTTGCACGCCGGAAGCGGTCGTCGCCAGCACGCGCTCCGCTTGTGGGGGATCGATGGGCGGGGCGGCGAACGCGGCAGTACTTGCAACACAGCCCGCGATCACGGCGCTTGCACAACTGACACGGCCGAAAATGGTGAACATGAAATCCCTGCCTAAGTGGATTGACAAATGAGCTGACGAATAAGTTGGCTATCGATTGTGCGCCCGCGGCCATGTTGCGAGCACAATGCCCTCGCCCGACTCAGACCCGATCCAGATTAGCCGACGCAAACGCCCAGTTCAAATGCTGCGACACGGTAGCAACGAGGTAGTCGGGACGGCGATTCTGATAGTCCAGGTAATACGCATGCTCCCATACATCCACCGTCAGCAACGGCGCGAGGCCCCGCGTGAACGGCGTTTCCGCGTTGCTCGTCTTGACGACCGCAAGCTCGCCCTGGTCAAGCACCAGCCAGCCCCAACCGCTGCCGAATTGCGACGCCGACGTCTTCACCAATGCTTTCGTCAACGCATCGGTTGAACCGAACTTGCGCACGATTGCCGCCTGGAGTTTTTCGCTCGGCTGCGTGGTAACGGGGCTCAGCGAATTCCAGTAAAAGTTGTGATTCCAGGCTTGCGCGGCGTTGTTGAAGACATCGGCGAGAGCGGGTTGATCGTGCGATTGCATGATCACTTGTTCAAGCGATGCCTGCGCAAGCGGCGTACCGGCCAGCAGCTTGTGCAGGTTATCGAAATATGCGCGATGGTGCTTGCCGTAATGAAACCCAATGGTGCGCGCCGAGATCACGGGCTCAAGCGCGTTTTCCGCATAAGGCAGCGGCGGCAGCGTCTGTGGCGATGATCCAAGGTAAGCGGGCACTACGCCGAGCGTCGGTTTTGCATCGGCCGGAGACTGGGTCGATGTGTCTTGCATCGAGGCGCCGAACGCAAGCTTCGAGAGCGCGATACCCGCCGACGCTAACGATCCGCTTGCAATCAGGCGACGACGGGAAATGAGCGAATTGAACATGAAGAAACCCGTAAGTTTGGAGTGGTAGCAGCCTTTACCGGTTCACCGGTTTGTCCTGGCTGCACTCACATAACGCGTGGGGTCCAACATCTATTCCATCGGGTGCGGCGATTCCTGGGATTCAAACCCGACGTGGGTCCGGGCGGCCCGGGCCGCCTGTCCATCAACTGCAGGCGAAGCTGCTCGCCACATTCAGATCGCCGCCTTTATAGCGGGCGACCTTCGGATAGGGGCACAACGGCCGCGTGCGTCCTGCTCCCCAGTCAGCCGGAACGTCGGGGTTCGGAACAACGTTGCTCGCATCACGCGCAGTCGCCACGATGGTGTCCGGGGCCTTGCCCTGTTCGACCCACGCGATCATTGGCGTGAGCATGTCGAACTGATCGGTGCTCGGACCGCCGCTGCAATGATTCATGCCGGCGACCGTATAGAGGCGCGCGAAGTTCGACGCGTCTCCTCCGTTCGCCGCGGCAAGAGCCTGATACCAGGCCGTCGTATCGTTCGATGAAAACACGGGATCGCTCGTGCCGTGATACACCATCAACTTTGCACCACGATTCTTCAACGCGCTGAGATCGGTTTCGTTAGGTGGCGTCATGAACGACCATGACGCTTCGGTATAGACACCGCTGGTCGCGAATATCTTTGGTGCGTCCGTATCCATGCTGAAGTTGAATGCATACGCCGGCAACTGCTTCAGCACAGAAGCGCTCTGCGGCGGCGAGGTAAACGTGAAAGCAGCAGCGGCCGGATCAAGCGTGATCGAATTGCCCTGTTTCCAGGCCGACCAGCCTGCACCGAGACCGGCGTCGTAGGGAAAGCTTGAGTAGAGTGCCGTGCCTGCGCTGTTGCGAGCACCTGAGAAGACATTTCCGATAGCGGTTTTCTGTGCAGTGGTCAGGCACGTCCCGTCACGCACGTTGCCCGAACACGTCGGCACGTCGTTCGTGAGATTGAAATTCGCCTGGCACGCCTTGATATCCTGAATGAGACCATCGCTTGCACCATCGAGCGCATCGCACTTCGACAGGATCTTCGACGCAACCATGGCGCGCTCTGTCGCGGTAAAGCTGGTTGTGATATCCGGCAGTCCGGCCGACGTATTCGCGGTGGCAACCGTCGCAAGCTGCTGCGCACTCCACATTTCACCCACCGCCGCCTTAGGCAGATGAAAGCCCGGATCGCCCGCGATGATCCCGTCATATTGTCCCGATGACCGCGCGGCGGCGACCATGGCATGACGGCCGCCGTTCGAGCAACCATCGAAATAGCTGCGGTCCGGTCCCTTGCCATAGACAAGCTTGATGACCTGCTTGGCCATTGGCGTCAATGTGGCCACCGCGTGGTAGCCGTAATCAACACGTGCTTGCGGATCGAGGCCAAAAAGCGGTGTCTGGGAACCATCGTGGCCCGCATCTGAACTGATGACGACGAATCCCATGTTAAGTGCATCGTTGGTTGGCCCACCGCCGCTGATCTCGCCCGTCGCCGTCACAACGGTGCCATCCAGCCCGCCATTAGCCTGATAGAAGAAGCGCCCGTTCCACGCCACGGGCAAGCGCATTTCGAAGCCGATCGCGTACGTCTGGCCATCGACAGGGCTAACCCGCTGGTTCATGCTGCCCCGAATCAGGCAGTGCTCCGCGATGGGTCGCCCCGCCACCGTCAACGTACCCGCAGCGACGGTGCTCACCGTCGTGAACACGGTATTCGCAAACACCAGTTTAGGAGCCAATGCCTCGCACGTTCCGGACAAGCTTGCCGGCGTGGCGGCACTCAATTGCGGAAGCGGCGTGGCGGCGCTACTGTCGTCATGGCTGCTGCCACCGCATGCGGCAAGCGTCATCGACGTCATTACTGCGAGTGTTATTGCAGATTTTCTCATCTCATGTCTCCTAGAACATGTGCCGCACGCCGAGCATCACGCCCGTTTGTCCAGCACCGGGCGCCGGCGTCGTTCCGCCACCGCCACCGCTCACCGAATAGCTGGCCCTCGCGCTATTGGCGAGATAAGAGGCTTGCGCATAGACCGCCGTGCGCGCAGACAAGAGATAGGTGGTGCGCAACGTTCCCATCGTCGCGCGAGTGTCGTGATCGTTGTTCACGATGCGGTACAGCTCCCCATCGACGAGAAATGCTGGCGTTACGTAGTACGAAGCGCCGAGGAAGAAAAGATTCGAACGAACGTCAGGTACGCTCGCTGAATCGGTTTCTACCCGTCGGTTGAGCCAACCCGCACCGATCTTTGCATTGCCGAACTTCGCATACGCACTGACGTGGGTACGGATGTCCCTCTCTGCAGCGCTCGTGAGGACAGTTGGCGCCACGCCGTCGAAGAAATTGGCCGCTGCATTTGGCCCGCCGCCGCGCTGTTCTTCGTACGATGCCGCCACGCCGTAGGACGGCGCGTCATACTTGAGCATGACCGACCAGTCCCGACATTGCGTTGACTGCCCGGGCACGGAGCCAGTACACGTGCCTTGTCCCGGCGAATTGCCGGTTCCGGTCGAGTCGCGGCCGAACGAATAGCTCGCGCCCAAGGTGACTCCCTTGTAGGTACCAATATATGTGACCGAGTTATCGGCGCGGGCGTTCGGTACGTAAGCATCCAGTGAGCCGAGGCCATAGATGTCCGGCCCGATAATGTCGGCGCCTATGAGCGCCAGATAAGTCATGGTGTATTGACGGCCGAAGGCCACGGTACCGTATGGACTCCTCACCCCAACGAACGCCTGCCGCCCGAACAAGCGTCCGCCCTGCCCGAGATCGCCTCCGCGGGTGTTGAAGCCGTTCTCGAGTGTGAACACGGCGCTATAGCCTCCGCCCAGATCCTCGGCACCCCGCAGGCCCCAGCGGGATGGCAGTTCGCCGGTCACGCCAGGCATACGGAACACGTGGCCTCCCGCAGCATTCGCATGCGATACATATTCGATGCCGGTGTCGACGATTCCGTAAAGCGTCACACTCGATTGCGCGACAGCCGCCGCGCTTGCCACGCAGAGTGCGCTGCATAAAAGAAGTCGTACGGGTGCTTGCAGTGTCATTGTCGTTGTCTCCATACCGTTGTTTATCGAATTGTTTTTTTAGAAAGCGCTGGACAGCTTCATTCGTTCGCGCGTGGCCGCCTGATCAACAGCAAGGCCGCTATCGCCGCGATCAGCGTGACGGGAATGCTCGCGCCGATCACCACCGACGAACTACGACCCATTGCCAGCAACTGGCCTGCGGCAAGCGGACCGACCACCGAGCCGATACGGCCTACCGCCACTGCCGCACCCACGCCGGTGCCACGCATCGCGGTTGGGTAGAACGCTGCGGAAAGCGCGTACAAGACCGATTGACCGCCGATCACGAACATGCCGGCGAAGAATGCAGATACTGTCAGCGCGGTGAAACCCGGCGCCATCGACAACGCGGCGAGCGACGCGATAATGCCGATGTACATTCCCGCTACCACGACGCTCGCACGCATGCGGTCCATCAGCATGCCGATACAGAGCGCACCACTACCTCCGCCCACGTTGAAGAACACCTGCACATAGCCGACTTCGGCCCGCGCGAGACCGCGTGCTGCCATCAGCGAGGGCAGCCAGTTGAGCAAGAAATAGAGAACGATCAGCGTGCAAAAATAGCTGATCCAGATTTGCAGTGTCGAGAAACCGCGTGAGGCGCCAAAAAGTATTTCGCCCACTGGCGCAGGCTTTACGCTGCCATCGCGCGAAGCCTTTTCGAAAGCTTTGGACTCGGGCAGGAACGCGAGCAACAGGGGCACGAGAATGAGCGGACCTGCACCACCAACGTAGAAGATATGCCGCCACTCGGCATCGCCCGCACTCAGCACGCCGATCGCTGAAGCGATCACGCCGCCGAACGGAATGCCGCAATACATCACGCTCACCGCAGTGCTGCGTGAGCGCGGCGACACCGCTTCAGACGACAGCGCAATCAGGTTCGGCAACGCACCACCCAGTCCGATCCCAGTCAGCACGCGCACGATCACCAGCGTCTGGAAATCGCTCACGAGAGCGGTTGCAATCGACAACAGGCCGAACAGGCAGGCCGAGATCACCAGCACTCGCTTACGTCCGATCCGGTCGGCAAGACGACCACCGAACATTGCACCAGGCAAGAGGCCGAACGTCCCTGCGCTGAACGCCAGGCCCATTTGCGAGACGGAGAGATTAAACTCGCGCGCCATGCGCGGCGCGGCGACGCCGACCGATTGCAGGTCAAGTCCCTCGAGCAATGCAATGGCAAAGCATAGAGCGAGCGTGATGGCAGCACCGGATCGGACAGCCGGCTTGCTGGACACACTGCTTGCAGAGGATTCTGTCTTGATCATCTTCATATTAGTCATCCTTATTAATATGCCGGGTTTTCCCCGATAATTTCTGCGTAGCCATCCACACGCCAACGATCCCTTCGGCGCGCAATGCCAGGTTTATTTGTTCGGTGTGACGATCACGCGTGGATCGTCCGGATCAGCCTCATGCATGGCCTCGATCAGCGCTTCCCGATGTTTCTGCACGGCGCGCTGGTTGATCGATCCCTTGTCGGTGATTTCACCCAGATCGAGCGAAGGCGGGGTATCGAGCAGCCGCAACCGGGCGACGAACGTGCTCGCCCCCGTCGATTGACGGTTCAGGCGCAAGAGAAGATCTGCGAAAAACGCACGGACCGGTGCGGCGCCCAGCACATAAATCGGGTCCACGCCGGGACGCAGCGCGGCGAGCCGGCGGCAGTCTTCAAGACGCGGGAAAACGAGCAAACCAATCTCCCCGCGATTGATCCCCGTCACCACCACGTCCTGCACATAGGGCGCACCTTCGGATACCACTCGTGCACGCAACGGTCCAACGCTGACGAACGTGCCGGAATTCAGTTTGAAGTCCTCTGCGATGCGGCCGTCGAATTGCAGACCGATCTCCGGGCGCTCCGGGTCGACGAACGTTGCCGCGTCGCCACTGCAATAGAAACCTTCTTCGTCGAACGTCGGTTCATCCGCTGCCGATACGTCCCGCCGCCAGTAACCCGCCATCACGTGGGGCCCGCGAAAACGCAGTTCGAGCTTGCCGTCGACTGGCACGAGCTTCGTCTCGCAGCCCGGCGCGGGCAATCCGATGTATCCTGCCCGCATGACCGGGCCGGTGGTGAAGAGGCACGACGGCGATGTCTCCGTCATGCCAAGTCCCGCCATGATGCGGATACGTTCGCCGCAGTGTTGCTCAGTGACACGTTCCAGCCGGTTCCACGCTGCTTGCGACAATCCCGCACCGCCGAAAAAATACAGCTTCACGCGAGCGAAGAAACGGCGCCGCAAGGGCTCGTCGGTTTCCAGCGCGATGGCGAGTTCTTCCCAGCCTTTTGGAACGTTGAAATACGCGGTCGGCGAAATCTCGCGCAAATTGCGCAGCGTCTCCTCGAATTTGCCGGCAACCGGCTTGCCATCATCGATATAAAGCGAGCCGCCGTTGTACAGCGCGATGCCGACGTTATGGCTGCCGCCGTAGGTGTGGTTCCACGGCAGCCAATCGACAAGCAGCGGCGGCTCCTTCGCAAATTCGGGGAAAGTCTGCAGCAGCATTTGCTGGTTGCTGCACAACATGCGGTGCGTGGTCGGTACCGCCTTTGGCAGTCTCGTCGACCCGGAGGTGAAGAGGATCTTGGCGATCGTGTCTGCATTGACTTCCGCAGATACGGCATCAATGTCGCGGGGTGTGTGGTCGAGCAAGGTATCGAACCCTATCGAGCGCGGCGTCGCCCTGTTCGTTACGAGCGCCACGTCAGCGGGAACGACTGCTTCTATCGCACGAGAAAATGCGACGTGATCAGCGGCATAGACAAGCCCGGGGCGCAACACGTCCAGCAGCGTGCGAAGCTTGCCGAAGTCGCTTGAAACAAGCGAATAAGCCGGCGAAAGTGGTGCAAACGGAATACCGGCCAGCATGGCTCCGAAGGCGAGTTGCAAATGCTCCAGATCGTTGCCCGAGAGGATGGCAAGCGGCCGCTCCTGCGAGAGCCCGAGGTCAAGCAGTGCCTGGCCGATCGCCCTCGCCCGCCCCAGCATGCCGGCATAGGTGATCTCGATCCACGCGCCTGACTCGCCCCGGCGCGCAACCAGCACGCGTGCCGGGTGCGCTTCTGCGCCGCTGATCAACCGGTCCGTGAGTCGCCTCGGAAACGCTCGCAATGGCTCGTTGGAGCGCAAGTACCACGCGTTGCCTCGTTTCACGACATCGGTCGTGGCGGTAGTCACAGCCACGTCCCGATACCGCGCGCCCAACCCTGCTTCAACGCTCGTCACGCTCTTGTCTCCTGCCTGTCTGATTGCGATGGACCGTGCCTTTCTTTCACGAAGGCTGTGGGCCGGCCAAATATGACCGCGTCCGCTACTAGACCGGATAACGCCGGGCTTCGTTCTGGATCGTTATCCAGCGCAAGTCTGTGAATTCTGCGATCGAAGCCTGGCTGCCGAAGCGTCCATAGCCGCTGCTTTTCACGCCGCCGAACGGCATTTGCGCTTCGTCGTGAACGGTCGGGCCGTTGATATGGCAGATGCCCGACTCGATGCGTTTAGCAAGCGCCAGCGCACGCGACACGTCGCGGCTGAAGATTGCCGATGACAAGCCGAACTCGCTGTCGTTCGCCACACGCACGGCTTCGTCGTCGCCATCCACGCGCTGCACCGTCACCACCGGTCCGAACGATTCCTCCCGATAAAGGCGCATTTCCGGCGTAATACCATCGACGATCACCGGCTGCATGATCGCGCCTTCGTGTCTGCACCCAGTGGGCAATTGCGCGCCTTTGTCGCTCGCATCCGCGATCAGCGCCGCTACCCGGGCAACTGCGCCGACGTCGATCATCGCGCCGAGCACGCTGCCTGCATCGAGTGGATTGCCGGCTAAGAGCGAACGCGCTTTCGTCGTGAGTTTGCCGACGAAGACATCGGCAATCTTGCGATCGACTATCACGCGCTCGGTCGACATGCAGATCTGCCCCTGGTTAAAGAAGGCACCGAACGCGATGCCGTTGACAGCGGCGTCGAGGTCGGCGTCATCGAGTACCAGGACCGGCGCTTTGCCACCCAGCTCAAGTAGCGCCGGCTTCAAATGCTCCGCCGCGAGCTTCGCAATGATGCGTCCCACATGCGTCGAACCCGTGAAATTCACGCGGCGCACATGCGGATGCGCAATCAGCCTTTCGACAATCATCGCCGCGTCCTCCGGCGCGTTCGTCACGACGTTGATCACACCGTCGCCGAGACCCGCTTCGTGCAGCACGTCGCCGATCATCGTATGGACTGCAGGACATTGTTCCGATGCCTTCAGCACGACAGTATTGCCGCACGCGAGCGGCATGGCGACCGCGCGCGTACCGAGGATCACGGGTGCGTTCCACGGTGCGATGCCAAGCACGACGCCGCACGGCTGGCGGACCGCTAGCGCAAGGTTGCCGGGGACGTCGGAAGGGATCACGCTGCCATCGATCTGCGTGGTCATTGACGCCGCTTCGCGCAGCATGTTGGCCGCGAGCATGACGTTGAAGCCATACCAGTTCGGCATGGCGCCGGTCTCAGCCACGCCCGCCGCGATAAAGTCGGGCGTGCGTGCATCCATCAAGTCGGCGGCTTTCAGCAAGCGCTTGCGGCGTTCAGTCGGCGCAAGCGCGGCCCACGCGGGAAACGCTGCGTGCGCGGCTGTCACCGCCGCATCGGCATCGACGGGGCTTGCGGCCGGCGCGCGAGTCGCGACCTGGCCGCTCACCGGATTGCGCCGCTCGAAGCTCGCACCGTCGGCGGCTTGCCACGCCCTGCCGCCAATCAGCATGCTGATTTTGTTCATCGACCTGTCTCCTCAACCTTCGCTTCAGCGCTTGTAAGCTTGCAAGCCGGGCTTGATCGCCTTGTCGTCCAGGAATTGCTTGAGGCCTTGTGCGCGGCCTTGTTCGGGGTCACGCAATTGCGCCTGGTCGAGCTTCGCGTACAGATAGTCCTCAGCTTGCTCCCACGTCAGTTCACGCGCACGCTTGAAGCCGTGTTTTGCCGCGCGCAATACGACTGGATTTTTCTCGAGTAGCCTGGCCGCGAGTGCGATGGTTTCATCCCGCAACTGTTCAAGCGGCACGCTCTTGTTCACCAGGCCCATGTCGGCTGCTTCCGTGCCGGAAAACGTGTCACCCGTCATGATGTAGTGCAGCGCGCGCCTGTGCCCCACCGTGTCCGCCATCGCCTTGCTTACGAGGTTGCCGGGCGGGATACCCCAGTTGATCTCCGAGAGACCGAACACCGCTTCGTCAGCGGCGATCGCCAGATCGCAGGCAACAAGCGGCGAAAAACCACCGCCAAAGCACCAGCCGTTGACCATCGCGATGGTCGGCTTTGCATACATGCGCAAGCGCCGCCATTGCCATTCCGATGCGTCTCGACGAATCTTTTCCTGCAGGATCTCCGGACCGGCATCGACTTCGCGGAAGTATTCCTTGAGGTCCATGCCCGCGGTCCACGCGGCGCCGTTGCCGGTCAGCACGAGCACCTTCGCGGTGGCATCGAGTTCAATAGCGTCCAGTACCTGGAGCATTTCGGCATTCAGCGTAGGGCTCATTGCATTGCGTTTCTCCGGGCGATTGAGCATCACCCATGCAATGCCTTCTTCGACTTTTACGTCCACCGTTGTCCAGCGACCTTCGTACGTGCTCATGTCAATTTCCTGAAATAGGGTCTGAAAAGCGGCCTGATGAATAGGCTAATCACCGTTGATAGCGTGCGGTCATCACTTGCCTTGGACTCCATTTAATATCAGGTAACCTGAGATAGCAAGCGCGATTTGACCCGGTGAAAACACCTAGGCTTTTTTGAATGAGAGGAGATTAACCGCGCAAGTTGCGCACGAAGATTTCGAGGTGACCTTGCACCGAACTCGCAACGTCCGGCTCGATACCGGCAAGCATCTGCGCTTCGAGTGCGCGCACAACCTGCTCGCACTGCCGAAGGACATCGCGGCCTTCATCGGTCAACTGCAGCAGGACGATTCGTCCGTGCGTGGGGTCCGGTTCTCGCGTGATCCAGCCGCGGGCAGCCATCGCGTTCATGACTTCGTTGGCCGACTGCGGGGTAATCAGTGAACGCTCCGCAAGTTGGGCATTCGACGCCTGTCCACGTGCATCCAGAACGGACAGGGCGGTGAACTGCGCGAGGGTCAGGCCGAGCGGAGCAAGCGCCTCGGTCATCCGGCGCCGCAAGATCCGGTCGAGGCTGCCGATCACATAGGCGAGGCGAAGCGTGGGACGGCGTTTGCGTCCGGCGGGTTCTTCGGGGGGCAGCGCGGGCTTCTTGGTCATCGGTAAGTGGGGTGATCGGCACGTTCATGATCTTAACGTGCCGAGGCACGACGTGGCGTCGTCACCCAATCAACCGTCGCGAAACAGGAAGCTATAAGCGTTCAACGCAGGCACGCCGCCAAGATGCGCATACAGCACCTTCGAGCCTTCCGGGAACTCGCCGCGTTTCACTTTATCGATCATGCCGTGCATGGACTTGCCTTCGTACACGGGGTCGGTCAACACACCTTCCAGCCTCGCGCACAGGCGGATGGCCTCGAGCGTCCCATCGTTCGGCAAACCGTATTCCGGGCCGCCATAGCGCTCATCCAGCACGATATCGTTCAACGTGATGTCACGTCCCAGCTCTACTCGTTCAGCAGTTTGCCGCGCGATCCGGTGGATCTGCTCACGGGTTTTTTCAGGCTTGGCCGATGCATCGATACCAATCACCCGATCCGCGCGTCCGTCCGCCGCAAAACCCACAACCATGCCGGCCTGTGTGCTGCCCGTGACCGAACAGACCACGATGTAATCGAACTTGAAACCAAGCTCCACTTCTTGCTGACGCACTTCTTCCGCAAAACCCACGAAGCCCAGGCCGCCTAGTGGATGGTCCGAACAACCCGCCGGAATTGCGTAAGGCTTGCCGCCCGCCTTCCGCACGCTCTCCAGAGCCTCTTCCCAGCTCTTGCGAAAACCGATGTCGAAACCGTCCGCGACCAGGCGCACATCGGCACCCATGATCCGCGACATCTGGATATTGCCAACGCGGTCATACACCGCGTCCGAGTAGTTCACCCAGTTCTCCTGCACCAGCACGCATTTCATGCCGAGATGCGCGGCAACGGCTGCCACCTGACGCGTCTGGTTCGACTGGATCCCGCCGATGGAGACCAGCGTGTCGCAACCTTGTGCGATCGCTTCGGGGATCAGGTACTCGAGCTTGCGGGTTTTATTGCCGCCGAATGCGAGGCCGCTGTTGCAGTCTTCGCGCTTGGCATAGAGCTCGACCTTGCCGCCAAGATGGTCTGACAGCCGTGCGAGCGGCTGGATCGGCGTTGGCCCGAAAGTGAGCGCGTGACGGGGAAATTTCTTGAGGTTCATGTGCCGCTCCGATGATCAGCCAAGTCGTCGCATTAATTTGCGTCGATAAGAAGTATGGTAAAAAACTTTGGCTGAAGCAGGGTTGCGAATAAATTATCGTTTGTTTAATTCTCACTGAATGAATGCCGAGTCGACGTAATTAACGTGTGGAGAAATAGCTATGAGCGCAACAAAAGTTCGTACTGGCTCGCAGCCAAGTGATCAATCGGGCGCTGAGCTGGACCGCGTCGACCGCGCGATCCTCAGACAGCTTCAGCGTGACGCCTCTATTTCCAACGTCGCGCTTGCGGCCAAGGTGAACTTGAGTGCACCAGCGTGTTTGCGCCGCGTAGAACGGCTTAAACAAGCGAGGCTGATCCGCGGGACGGTCGCATTGCTGGACCCGAAGAAGCTCAACGCGGGCATGCTGATGATCATCGGCGTGGTGCTGGATCGCTCCACGCCCGAGTCTTTCGCCGCGTTCGAGAAAGCCGCGCAAAAGGTCTCGGGATGCATGGAGTGCCACATTGTGACGGGCGAGATCGACTGCTTCATGCTGGTACGCACGCGCGACAGCGAGAGTTTCAACCGCCTGCATGCCGAACAGTTGTTGTACTTGCCCGGGGTGCGCCAGGTCAGGACCTTCATGGTCCTGAAGGAAATCCTGTCGACAACCAGTTTCCCTATCTAGCGTTTCGGCGCGTGGCAAGCCGGACGCATGGCGCGCGCACGAAGCGCACGGAGCCATTGCCAAGCTGACGAATAATCACTATGTTTTGCGGGGCAGCAAAACCACCCTTCAGACCAAACGATTAGACAGATCATCGTGCCGGCGGCCTGAGCCCCATGCCGTCGGCCAGCCAACCGGCCCATAGGAATTCCACGCATGACAACGACCGCACAATTCGACAATGTCTCGATCATCAAGCACGCCAATATTTACTTCGATGGCAAATGTGTCTCGCATACCATTCTGCTTGCCGATGGCACGCGCAAGACGCTAGGCGTCATTTTCCCGGCTCTGCTGACATTCTCGACGCAAGCGCCGGAACAGATCGACGTCAATGCCGGACGATGCCGCGTGCGTAATCCGGGAGAAGATGCGTGGCGTGAATACGGCGCGGGCGAGTCCATCACCGTGCCGGGCAACACCAGCTTTGAGATCGAAGTGATTGAAACCGTCGACTACGTCTGCCACTACTTTTGAGCTGGAAGGATCGTCCTGACGTGTACCGATCACGGCTGATCTGAACTAAAAGACGGGCGATTGGCGGCAAGGGTTGGTCACGCCGTCAGTCCACCGTCTTCCGGCAACGCACGTCGCATGCGCATGAGGTGCATGAGGTGCATGAGGTGCATGAGGTGCATGACGTGCATGACGTGCACTACCTGGCCGCGATCTGCCGGCGCGCCGCCACCGGACAAAGCTCGGCGTACATCTGCACCAGCCACGCGTGCGGGCAATCGTTGCTGATCGAAATACCGTTCGCGTTGACGTCGCTCAACAGGATCTGGCGGTTCTGCAACGCGGCCTTGAACGCGCAGCTTGCCTTATGCCGCACAAACAGCGCGCCGAGCACCGCGATAACGAACACCATCGTCCGGAGTCCGAACGTACCCGGACGGTCCAACGGTACGCGGAGCAACAACACAATGAACAGGCATGCCGCCGTCAGCACCGCCACCGACGCCGACAACAGCACCGCATGGGCGCGCAATGTAATCGACAGGGTGGTTTGCATGACAGTCTCTCCGGGCTTGCGCCAGGCGGAATTAGCTTTCGATCTCGAACAAGGCCCCGCTTTCATCTGATACTGCGTCTGTGTCGACCAGCAATGCGGCACTGCAGAATCCTCATTGCGCATAGACTGCGCGATGCATGCTTAAGCGACGCTTATCCGCGCGCGGAACGTTCAGTTACCAAAAATTGATTTGAAAGCTTCGACGCCGCTGTGGGCCGCCGCCGGGCTGTCGCCCAGGCTTTATTTGCCGATGGATGCCATCTGCCGGAGGCGTCGGGCCAACGCCTTCGATACCACCGGCTTCGCGCCACCTTCCGCGCTGCTGGCGGCCTCGCTTTCCTTGAGGAACACGGCTGTCTCGCGGGCAACGATTTCCCGCTCGTTGTCGGAGGTAATCATGTGATAAGAATCGTCGAGATAGATGGTACGCATGACCGTCGATCCAATGTTGGACGTGACGAATTGCGCGTTGCGCGGGCTCGACGTCTCGTCGTCAATTGCGTGAATCAACAGGCAATCGTTCTTAAGCGCAGTCAGCGTTTTTTTCACGCTCGCGGCAAGCCGGCTGGCTTCGTGCAGCGCGGGAAGCGAGATGCTCGACGGACCGACTTCGCTCAAGTCGTTGCGCTGCATCGCTCGGCCGACCTTCGCACGCAACGCCTCGTTGCGCAGCCCGAACGGCGCCTCCTCGCGATACCGCCAGCGGCGGCGCAACGGCGTGTAATACGCCCAGCCGAGCAGGAAGCGATACCACGGCATTGCCCAGCCGTCGTAGTCGAGGGTGACGGACAGCAGCACGATAGCCTGCGCGCTGGGCCGTTCACGCACGAGCGCCAGTGCAAGTGTGGCGCCCATGGACAGGCCGCACACGGACACGCGTGGGTAACGCGCGCTCAGCGCATCGAATTCCTTGACGGCGGCCGTGACCCACGCTTCCATCCTCAGCTCCGGCGTGCCTGCACTGTAACCGTGGAGGTTGGGTGTGCACGTGGTGAGCCCTTCGCTATTCAGGTACCGCGCGAGATGGCGCATTTCGAGCGGCGAACTGGACAGGCCGTGCAGCATCAGGACTGCATGGTCGCTACCGGAATAGAAGGTCGACGCGTTCAACGCGGGCGTTTCCTTGGTCACGCTAATCAACCCTGCGCAAGATCAGAAACTCACCGGCGTGCGTGGTAAAGCGCTCGCAGATGCATTCCACGAGTTTGTGCATGCCGTCGCCCGAACCAATGCGCACGCGATGCCGCCCGGGTTGCAAACCACGCTGAAGCCTTTCGATATCGTCAGGATGCGCATTGGCAAAAAGCCGCCCTGGCGCCATTTCCTTCGCGCCTTGGGCCGCATTGCGATCGACCGCCTGCAGCAGGATGATGGCGTCGTGATAATGCGGAAGATGCCGCACGAGTCGATGCGTTTCGTCCACCGCCCGGCGGGACAGCGCGCGCTCGTTGTCGGCACGCAGCAACATTTCATAGCGTGACAGCGCCACTGCCGCGATCAGTTCCGTACTGAACTGCGCGCGCCGGAGCCGTTCAATAAGGGTGATCATGCAGAGCGTGACGAGCGGATAAGAAATCGCCAGCATGATGTCAGCGCGATTGATGACTGCAATCTCACCGTAAGGTGGCACGAACAGGTAATCGGCAATGCCCAGTCCTAACAACATGACCGTCAGCGAAGGGATGAGCCCAAAGAAATATTCGACCATGGCCGCCGCTATGCAGAAGGCGACGCCCGGCATGACCGGACCCAGGAATGGGTGCAACGCGAGCCTGACGCCGCTTGCGACACACAGTGCGAGTGCACTCATTAACCACACTCGCTTGCCTCGCGGCGCCCAGCGGCGGGCGTTTTGAATATTCATTAATGCGGCTTGTTTCAGCGTGATATCCAGGACGGGGGTGAATTATTACACACAGTTACAGGCATTGTGCTGCGCGGTTGCTTAAGACAGGCTTAAGGACTTAACAGCGGCTGACTTGTCGCGCAAGGCGGCCGTTTCTTGGCTTGTTATTAGCTGTTTCTTGATAGCCAGATGCTAAGGATTACTGGTAATTTTCGAGGTTGATCGAAGCAGCGATTGATTCCTGGAAGCCTTTGCTTAAGGAACGCTTAAGCACCTGCCGCGGACAATGCATGTTCAATATTTGTTGGCATGACCGGGGGACTTCACGATGCGGCTATTACTGGTGGAAGACGACGAAATGATTGCCGAGACCGTGCTCGACTCCATGCGCCGGCTGGGTTATGCGATCGACTGGGCGGCGGACGGACGCGCCGCCGAGCTGTCGCTTGCCAATGGGGTGTACGACCTTGTATTGCTCGACCTCGGCTTGCCGAAACGCGACGGCATTCAGGTGTTGAACACGTACCGCAAGGCGGGCG
>NZ_JAQGMM010000550.1 GCF_028292365.1 Caballeronia sp. | reverse complement strand
CTCACCGGCCACAAGTTTCCGCGCATGGCGTATTACCGTGGCGGCGTCGACAAGAAGAACCAGTACTTCGGCCCGTTCCCAAGCGCGTGGGCCGTGCGCGAGAGTATCCAGATTCTGCAGCGCGTTTTCCAGTTGCGCACCTGTGAGGATTCCGTCTTCACCAATCGTACGCGGCCTTGCCTGCTGCATCAGATCGGCCGCTGTACCGGTCCGTGTGTCGGGTTGATCAACGAAGAGGATTACGCGCGCGATGTATCGAACGCATCGCGGTTCCTGCTCGGACGCCAGGGCGAAGTGATGAAGGAACTCGAGCAGAAGATGCACGCATTCGCCGCCGATCTCAAGTTCGAACAGGCCGCGGCCGTCCGTAACCAGATGAGCTCGCTGTCCACCGTGCTGCATCAGCAGGCCATTGAGGTAGGCGGCGATAACGACGTCGATATCCTGGCGGTCGCAGCACTTGGCGGCAAGGTGTGCGTGAATCTCGCGATGGTGCGCGGTGGCCGGCATCTCGGCGACAAAGCCTATTTCCCGACGCACGTAGAGGCAGCGTTGGCCATCGAGGACGCGATGCCGGAAGAGCTTGCCGGCGATGACTTCGTGGACGGCGTGGCGAATATTGTCATTGAACAAGTCGATGCGAACGTCGATGCGCTTATCGATGAGCTCGCGCTGCCGGCCGGCACCCTCGCGGCGCGCGAGCAGGATTTCGAGGCCCACGCCACTACGGGTGAAATGCAGGAGGAGATTGCTGAAACCGGCGCCGCGCCGCTGGATGACGCGACGGAATCGGAACGTCAGGGCGCGCTTGAGGCCGAGGTGCTGGAGGCGTTTATCGCCCAGCATTACATCGGCAATCGCGTGCCGCCCGTGCTGGTGGTGAGCCACGCACCAACGAACCGCGAGCTCGTCGACCTGTTGATCGAACAGGCCGGGCACAAGGTCGTGGTGCTGCGTCAGCCGCAGGGACAAAAGCGTGCGTGGCTGTCGATGGCTGAATCGAATGCAAAGCTCGCGCTCGCGCGCTTGCTGTCCGAACAGGGTTCGCAGCAGGCCCGCACGCGTTCTCTTGCGGATACGCTGAGCTTCGAAATGGACGATCTCGCGCAGTTGCGGATCGAATGTTTCGACATCAGCCACACGATGGGCGAGGCGACTCAGGCATCGTGCGTGGTGTATCACCATCACAAGATGCAGTCGGCCGAATATCGGCGCTACAACATCACCGGCATCACGCCTGGCGACGATTACGCCGCCATGCGCCAAGTCCTCACGCGCCGCTACGAGAAGATGCTGGCGCAGGCCGCGGCGCGCGCTACTGATGAACCGCAGCACGAAGCGGCGGAGCCAGTGGAAGTGGCAGAAGCGGTGGACTTGGAGGCCGAAGCGCAACTGGAGCCAACCAGTCCCGCCGAAGCCGATGTCGCTGAACCCGTGCCATCGGGTGGCCGCTTGCCGAATATCGTGTTGATCGATGGTGGCAAGGGACAGGTCGAGATTGCGCGGCAAGTGTTCGCTGAACTGGGCCTTGATCGCAGCATGCTGGTGGGCGTGGCGAAGGGGGAAGGCCGCAAGGTCGGTCTCGAAACGCTGATTTTCGCCGATGGCCGCGCAGCGCTCGAACTTGGCAAGGAGAGCGCGGCGCTGATGCTTGTCGCGCAGATTCGCGACGAAGCGCACCGTTTCGCAATTACCGGCATGCGCGCGAAACGGGCGAAGACGCGGCAGACATCGCGGCTTGAGGAGCTGGAGGGTATCGGCGCGAAACGGCGTCAGAAGCTGCTGTCGCGTTTCGGCGGTTTGCGCGGCGTGCAGGCGGCGAGCGTGGAGGACCTGGCGAGTGTCGAAGGCATTTCGCAGGCGCTCGCCGAGCAGATCTACCGGCAGTTGCATTGAGTGCAATGTCCGGCCGTCCGGCCCGTCGTCTTGTGACATATAGGGCGACGCGGCACAATGGCACCTCTCTATAAGAGTCACGCCCATGCCGTTTAATTTTCCGATTTTCCTGACGTGGCTGCGAATTGTGCTGATTCCGCTCGTCGTGGGCGTCTTCTATTTGCCGGACGTGATGATGAGCCCGGACCATCGCAACCTGCTTGCAATGGTCATCTTCGTGCTGGCCGCGCTGACCGACTGGTTCGACGGCTACCTCGCGCGCAAGCTCAATCAGACGTCGGCATTCGGCGCGTTCCTCGATCCCGTTGCAGACAAGCTCATGGTCACCGCCGCGCTGCTCGTGCTCGTGCAACTGATGCGGCTGAACGCGGTGATTGCGCTCGTGATTGTGGGCCGCGAGATCACGATTTCGGCGCTGCGGGAATGGATGGCGCAGATCGGGGCATCGAAAAGCGTGGCAGTGAATTCGCTCGGTAAATTCAAGACGGTCTGCCAGATGGTCGCCATCCCCATGCTGCTGTTCTATGGACCGCTGAGGATTGCCGGCACACCGTTCGTTATCGATACCCGTGTGTGGGGACTCTGGCTGATCTACGTCGCTGCGTTTCTCACTGTGTGGTCGATGCTCTATTACATGAAGCTCGCCTGCCGCAGATTCGTGAGCGCGGCGGTATGTTGTGATTCGGCATGCTGTGATTCAGATTGGAGAGCGTTTAAAAGTGATGGGGTACATACAAAGCGCTTGACACTAAAGTTGGCCTTCTCCATAATCTCGTTTCTGTCGGGTGAACGCAAAAAACCGCGAAGCCTGATGAAGGTAAAAAGCAGTGAATTGGCAGAAGAAGTCAGCAAGATGCGGGAGTAGCTCAGTTGGTAGAGCGCAACCTTGCCAAGGTTGAGGTCGCGAGTTCGAGCCTCGTCTCCCGCTCCAAATTAAGAAAGTCATTGGCAATGGTAAGCCGGTGACTGGCAGTAAAGTGCAGGACCATGCGGGAGTAGCTCAGCTGGTAGAGCGCAACCTTGCCAAGGTTGAGGTCGCGAGTTCGAGCCTCGTCTCCCGCTCCAAAAAAAGGGGAAGCCAAGCTTCCCTTTTTGTTTGGTGGACTGTTCGGTGGACCCATTCAAAAGTTGACGTTGGGTTGGTTTTGCCAGACACGGATTGCAACATGTAAGTCCCCGCTTCTGGCGCGATAGCAAAGCGGTTATGCAGCGGCCTGCAAAGCCGTTTAGGCCGGTTCGACTCCGGCTCGCGCCTCCAGAGATTCAAAGAAAAAGCCCTGACTCGTCAGGGCTTTTTCTTTGTCTGCGCCGCTCGCGCGAACAAAGAGCGGGTCGATCTACACCGTTCTACACGCCAGATAAACGATATCGGGCCAACCGTGCGGCAGCCAGATCCCACGCAGCGCATCCAACGCTTTTGAACAGCACGGGTTGATCCGGCGAACCGACCCACGAGCCTTCGATAACAGCGGCCAACGAGCCGACCGTATCCCAATCGACGTTCGCCTGAATAAGATCGCCGGCTTCGTGTCTCGCACCCGCTGGATCGTCCACCAGGATCGCGCTTTGGTGCACGATCGACGCGGCGATTTCGGCTGCATCCGGCGTGAATGCGCCAACTCCCACGACCAGTCGCCCAGTGCGCGCCGCATCGCGATAGACCGGAGTTTTGCTCGTGGTCAGCGTGACAACGACGTCGACGTCTTCGGGAATCATGTCGCCTTCGAGCGGAATCAACTGTGAGCCCAGTCCTGCATGCGCCGCCGCGAACCGGGCTGCCGATTGCATCGACGTACCTTTCACGTAAAGAACCGAGTCAGGGAAGAGCGCGGCAAACGCTTCGGCATGATTGCTCGCTTGCTTGCCGGTGCCGATCAGCAAAATCGATTTCGCGCTTCGGGCAAGGCAGCGGATACCCAGCGCGGAAATACCTGCTGTGCGTCTTCCCGTGACCGTCGGGCCATCGAGCGAAAAGAGCAGTTCTCCGCTGGATGAGTCGTACGCCGTGACCTGGCCGTGAATGGTCGGTTTACCTAACGCCTTGTTGCCGGGACACACGTTCACGAGCTTATGGATTGCTATATCCGCCGCAGTCGCCGGCATCGAGAGCATGACGCCGCCGGCCTGCAGCGGCACGACCAGCCGCTCCGGACTTTCTATGCTGCCCGCCGCGTATTCCACTACAGCTGCACTCAATGTATCGATTAGTTCCGTATAGGGAAGCAGCGCCGCAGTCTGTTGTTCATCGTAGGACTTGGTCATGCTCATCGCACCAGGAAACCGTAGGTCAGCGGATCGCGGTCGTCGATGATCCAGTTAGCGAAGCCGCAAATGTAGGCATTGCCCTCGACTTCCGGGATGACTGCATCGAACGGTCCGAGCTTTGTTTCGCTCAGCACGCGCCCCTTGAATATCGTGCCGATCACCGACTCGTTGATCAGCGTTTCGTCTTTGCCCAGCAGGCCGCGAAAGTACAGTTGTGCGACCCTGCCAGCCGTGCCCGAGCCGGTCGGCGAGCGATCGACTTCACGGTCGGCGAAGACGCAGCAGTTCGCCTGCGTGGAGCCTGCGTGCCGCGGTTGATTGGCAATGATCGTGCCGTAGATGTGGTTCAGTTCCGGAATCTCTGGATGCGCCACCTTGACCGCTGCATTGGCCGCGGCTTTTACTTCGGCGCCGAATTGAATCAGTTTGTCGATGGCCGATTCGCGAATGGGCAAGTCGAAAGGCGCGCCGTCGGTGTAGAAATAGAACGCCCCGCCGAAGGCGATGTCGCCAGTAACGCTCCCGAACGAGGGTGTCTCCACGGTGACGTCACGCTGC
>NZ_JAQGMM010000534.1 GCF_028292365.1 Caballeronia sp. | reverse complement strand
GAGTCGAAGGCCAGTGTTGAGTTTGTTGGCGAGATCAACGAGCAGCAAAAGCCGGAGTTTTTGTCGGGTGCAAAGGCACTGCTGTTTCCGATCGACTGGTCAGAGCCGTTCGGCCTGGTGATGATCGAGGCTATGGCGTGCGGTACGCCGGTGATCGCGTTCAATCGCGGGTCGGTGCCGGAAGTGATCGACCACGGCGTGACGGGCTTTATTTGCGAGGACGTACAAGGCGCGGTCGGTGCACTCCAACGCCTGGATGAACTTTCGCGCACCGAAATTCGGGCGCAGTTCGAACGTCGCTTTAGCGCAAAGACGATGGCGCTGAACTATGTCGAAAGCTATACCGCGCTGCTGCAAGCCGCCAAGCGGCCGGTATTGCGCCGGGTGGCGATCGGCTGATTCGGGCTGTCTTCTTCAGTCCCCGGGAGACCGGACGCCGCTCGGGAATGTCCGGAATTGCGGAGCTGACTGATTGGAAGTGATGGTTGCATCGCATCTTATCCAACGTGTTATTGCGAAGCACAAAAAATCCGCCCTTTGGGGCGGATTTTTTGTTGTCATTCATGCCAGGATTTTTGCCTCTATTTTCGTCAGAACTATTTGATGCACTAGCCACACTCTTTAAGAGTTCGCCTGACTAATCAGGAAGCGCTCACGATTCTTTCCTGCAATCCATTTCGGCGGTTTGCCGCGGCCGCTCCAGGTGCTACCCGACTTGGGATCCTGATAGATCGGTGGTAGCGGCTCCTTCTTCGGCGGCCGGCCTCGCCGGACAACCGACAGACCCAGGTCCTGGGCAGTAAGCCCATACTCCACGATCTTGCGCCTGATATCCGCCAGTACTGCTTCCAGTTCTGCGCGGCGTGCCTCCTCCGCCTGTTCCTGAAGCTTGGCGATCTGCGCCTTGAGCTCGGTGTATTGCGACATTTCCCAATCCTTTCTAATAGCCCGCGATTATTGAGAAGCGTAACGGCATCGATTAAAAGATGCAACGTTTGAACACGCAATTGCAAAAAGTCTTAATGCAAATGAGAAGAGTCTTGAAACTATAGGGCATTCCTAATAAGAGCTCACTGAGTTCCTTGTGATTTAACAATTGTTGACAACTAGTTCCGGGACTCGGATTACACTGCTTACCCGCCGCCGTGGTCCGAACAAATATCCACGATCACAAGCGCCGGAATTGTTTCGGTTTTTTATATATTTTTAGGACGACGAATCATGCGATTAGGACAGCGCCTCGGCGCAGAAATGTTTGGTACGTTTTGGCTCGTGCTGGGCGGCTGCGGCAGCGCAGTGCTCGCTGCGGGTTACCCTCAACTTGGCATCGGCTTCGCGGGCGTCTCCCTTGCGTTCGGCTTGACTGTTCTCACCATGGCTTACGCCATTGGCCACATTTCGGGTTGCCACTTGAATCCGGCGGTAAGCATCGGATTGACGGTCGCAGGACGCTTTCCGGTTCGCGACCTGGCTCCGTACATTGCGGCCCAAGTGGTGGGTGGCGTGATCGGCGCGTACGTGTTGTCGGTGATCGCCAGCGGTGCACCAGGCTTCGACCTGGTTGCCAGCGGCTTTGCCACCAACGGTTACGGCGATCAATCGCCGGGTCATTACACAATGATCGCAGCGCTCGTATGTGAAGTCGTGATGACGTTCTTTTTCTTGTTCGTCATTTTGGGCGCCACCGACAGTCGCGCGCCAGCCGGCTTTGCGCCAATCGCCATTGGCCTTTGCCTGACGCTGATCCACCTGATCTCGATTCCCGTCACGAATACGTCGGTGAACCCGGCGCGTTCCACGGGTCCGGCATTGTTTGTAGGCGGCGCGGCGGTGGAACAGTTGTGGCTGTTCTGGGTGGCTCCTATCATTGGCGCCATCATTGCGGGCGTGGTTTATCCGTTGCTGACCGGTGCGAAGAACCGGGCGCTTGCTTCAGCGTGAATTGAAAAGTGGTGAAAACCGATGGAAAAACGGGCGCTCGGCGCCCGTTTTTTATTGTGCAATTCGTTTTTATCACGCCGATACGGCAGATCTATATGAATAATCCGCGACAAATGTAATGGCCGCTTACGGCGCCCGAGTGTTTTAAACGTCAATTTACTAATATGACGCAGGCGAATCGCGCGACAAACGATAGCTGACATGGCTTTGGCCGGTATTTACTCCGCAGACGAACCCTGACTCGATCTTTCGCGATACTTTCATCTGCTAACAACTCGTCGATACTCGTAAAACAGCCATTGCGTAGATTGGAGTCATGCGATGCACGTCACCGTCGTCGCCCTAAAAGGAGAACACCATGAAACGCATCGTTACTCATTTGCTGGTTGCCGCCGGTCTTGCCATAGGTGCTGTGGGCGCCGCGCAAGCTCACACCGATCTTTCCATTGGGCTGTCGCTAGGCGCGCCCGGGTACGTGCAATCCGCACCGGTATACGTCCAACCCGCGCCGTACTATCGCGCTCCGCCGCCTGTCTGGGGTCATCGCGACGACCGCTGGGGTGGGCGGGACCGCGGACATGAGAACCGCACCGGCTGGGATCACGGCGGTTACGGTCATGACGGCTGGAATCGCCGCGGATAAGCGGTGCGGGGGGTAGAGGTTTGTTAAGGGTTGTTTGGACGAAGGGAGCGGCTGATCGAGTCGCTCCCTTTTTTTGTACGGGTTGTGGCCTGCCCCCGCGTTTTCGGCGGAGTCGAATTTCCTTACGACCCGAGTTGCTTCCGCGCTTGTAGTCTTCGCCGCTTTGTTCGTCGGCGCTTAGCCAGCACGGGTCGGCGCGGCTAGCTCATCCGTCATGCCGAACAACGCACGCAGTTGATGCGCAACACCAGCCTCGAAGTTGTTGCCAGTCCGCGGGACATTCGGCAAGCGTTTCATCAGCGCCGGATTTGCGTTGTTCATCATGAACGGCCGGCCTGCGGTTTCGAGCAGATCGATGTCGTTCATGTTGTCGCCAAAAGCGACGCAATGCGCAGTGTCAATATCCAGCCGGTCCAGCACGAACTGCAACGCTCGCCCCTTCGAGACGTCAGACGTCATCACTTCGAGACAATCCGGCATCGAATAAGTCACGTAGATTGAATCGCCAAATTCGCGTTCAAGATTTGCCGCGGTCATCTTGAGATCGTCCGGCTCACCGATATACAACACCTTCGCAATGTTCTCGCCGTCGTGCTCACGCAGGTCCATCACGTCGTAGTCAAAGCCCGAATCCTGATGGAACGCCAGCAATTCGGGCGCGTGCCGGTCGATCAGCCAGGCGTCGTCGGCAAAGAGATTCACGATCACGCGCTCGCTTCCCGCCAGATCAGGCTGGGCAAGACGGCGCACCGCCGCGGGAGCGATGTCGCGTGCGTAGATACGCTCGTTGTCCGGCGCGTGAATACGCGCGCCATTCGATGTAATCAGATACGCGTCAATACCGAGCACTTTCCGAATCCCGACCACGTCGCGATAATGCCGCCCCGTCGCGATGATGAAACGCACACCGCGCGCTTCCAGTTCGCGGACCGTTTCGACGGTGAACGGGTCGACCTGATGGTCGCTGTTGAGCAAGGTGCCGTCGAGATCGGTAGCGATAATGGAATACATGGGAAGCACTTTCCTTTAAGCCGTTAGGAACCTCGCATTTTAGCTCTCATGAGCCGGTTTTCGGCTCGCAGCTTGGCGGGCCAGTTGCAGAGCGCCTGCAGCGGAGTCCGCGAGCGGCAGACGCAAGCGGCTACGCAGTTCGTCCGGAACGAACGGACTCAGTGGTACGGCCAGCCCGCCACACAACGCGACCGGCAAGGACTGATCCGGGTCCAGCGCCGACACCATCTTCCCGATCTCACGCCCCGCTTCTTCAAGAAGGCGCGCCGCGAACGGATGGTTTCTGTGTTCGAAAACTGTTGGCGCCAGGGTTGCATACCCCGTCTGGTTCGCCGCGCTCAGCCATACGACGAGGCTGTCTCGGTCAGTTGCGTCCGTACGCGCGAGCAATGCCGCGGACCAGTCGTCGGCGGGTGCCCGCCCGTCCAGCACCTGCTGCAGATGCACGACCGCTCGCAAGCCCAACCATGCCCCGCTTGCCTCGTCACCGCTTGGAAAACCATAACCGCCCGCGATCGCCAGTTGACCGCCTGCATTCAGCGACGCGGCGATACTGCCCGTTCCCAGCGCCACGATCACACCCGGCTCTCCGCCATGTGCGCCGAGCAACGTGGTGAGGGCGTCACTTTCGACGGCGAGCGCGCACCCGTCCGGCGCGGCTGAATGGAACTGCGCGAGCCAGCCCGCGTGATTCACGCCAGCGAGGCCACAACCGAGCGCACATGTGCTCCACTCGAACGGCTGGCCGGCTGTTTCGAACGCGCGCGAACACGCCGCTTCAATAGCATCCCATGCTCGCTCGACCCCGAGCGCCAGGCCTGATGGGCCGCCCGTCGCCCGTGCCAGTTCGATGCCTTCCGTGTCCGCCAGGACGACGCGCGTCCCGCTGCCGCCGCCGTCGACGCCGATCAGGTACTTGTGTGTGTAAGTTGAAGTAGTCATGTCCGCAAGCTTAACGGCACGACCGGCACGCCGCCACTCGGCCGAACGGGCGATGTGCCTGAAACGCCGGAGCGCATCGGGTAACCATCGGGCACCTTGCTATGGGTCAACTGCCGTCGAGACCGGACGATACGCCAGTTCGTTATACGCATGCGCACGGGTGTCGTCGTGTACCGGTCTCGCCGCTTCAGAAATCGTGTATGCGCAGCGAGCCGCCCGAGAATCAGGCCAATCGGCCGACTGTTCTCCCCCTGTCCTTCCGCCTATGCTGGTTGAACGCCAACGATGCACTCCCTGATTCCGACATGACAAACCAGAAGAAAAGCCGCCCAGACGACAACACCGAACCGCACCGTTGCGGCTGGGTGACCACCGAATCACTCGCCCGCTATCACGACGAGGAATGGGGCGTTGCGTCCCATGACGATCGCCATCTGTTCGAAATGCTCGTACTGGAAGGCGCGCAGGCCGGCCTGTCATGGTTGACGATTTTGAACAAGCGCGAAGGTTACCGGGATCTGTTCCACAACTTCGACATCGACCGGGTGGCCGCCTTCAGCGAAGACGACGCGGCCCGGTTGCTGCTCGACGCCCGCATCATCCGTAATCGCGCGAAGATCTCGGCGGCTGTCGCTAATGCCCGCGCCGTGCAGCGCATCCAGGCGGAACACGACTCGCTTGCAAATTTCGTGTGGTCGTTCGTTGGCAATAAGCCCATCGACACCCCGCGCGCAACCTATGCACAAGCCCCCGCATCCAACGAAGTCTCTGACGCCATGAGTCGCGCGCTCAAGAAATACGGCTGCAAGTTTGTCGGAACGACCATCTGCTACGCGTTCATGCAGGCAACCGGCATGGTCAATGACCACGAGGCCGCCTGTTTCTGCCGGTTCCGCGACAGTGCGGTCCTCCCGAAGCGCGAATCGGCCAAGCGTCGAACAAATTAGGCAATTTGCTCGACCGATTTCCGATACGCACATTGCGTTTTCGCAACATTTTTCGCGATTTAAGCCCTCGTCAGGGAAAATCCTGACGATAGCTGTCCCTGCGTGGTGAATCACGCTCTGAAGCCTTTACTACAAAGCCATGAAGACGATCCTGCCCCTGTGCAAGAAGTCAGACATCATGTCAAAATTGCGGCCAACCGCACATAGCGCCACTTTTTTACCGGGAAGAACCGCTATAAATACGTTGTAGGCGGCTTTTTCCGGTGAGCCAGTTGACCCTTGAAACGACTGCCACTTCTTGCTGCTTACCCAGCGTATTCAGACCTCGCGACGATCGCAGCAAAGCAGGCAGGCCGGTGAATGACGCGGTTTTTATGTGGTCGACCGCGCTATGGCGACTGATTCCGCGTCCGATACTGATAACGCTGTTGGATGAACACCCACGAAGCGCCGCAGTTGTCGGCGCAGGGGAGAACCAGAATGAAAAACCTCAATTTTTTAACGCACCAGGAAATCTTCGACCGTGCCGTGCTTCATCTGTTTGGCCAAGGCCAGGCAGCGTTGTTGCCCCACGGCGGCGGTGCATATCGCGGTTATTGCGGCGGTTGTCCTGTCGGCAGCTTCATCAAGGCGCGCGATTACATGACCGCCATGGAAGGCGTGCCCATACGCTACGTCAGCAAAGGGCCGGAAACCGTGCCGGCATACATGGACGTCGGTGTGGCTGCACTGAAGCGCGCGCTCTTGCGCTCCAACATCAACATCTACGATCCGACAACCGTCGAACTGCTCAGTTGCCTGCAAAACGTGCACGACGTGTTCGGCAAGTGGGAATGGCGTGAACGCTTTGCGTCCATTGCCCGGCAGTTCAACTTGTCGGCGGATCGACTTAAGTCAGCAGCCTGAGCGCGGAATTGGGCAGGGTTTTTCGGGGTTGCACGAGGTGATCACGATTCTGAATCGATTCCACCGCACTCACCTACGAACGGACTGCATCTGCGCCGATATTGAACAAACAAATACGCGCGCAAGTCGAGCAACGCAATAGTCAAAGTAACGAGCGATGCAATGTTAACGGCGAGAGACATCTACGAACGCGTGAGCAACCATCTGCTGACGCAACGGGCTGTATCAGAAGATGAAAACGGTTCGTGCCGGCTACGCAGCGGCCATGGCCGCAAGTGCGCTATCGGGTCGCTGATTGCCGACGAGTTGTATCGGCCGGAGATTGAAGGCGTTGGGATCTCGTACTACCGTCATGCGAAGGACGGCTCATTGTTGCGCGTGCTGTATGCGTCGGAAGTTAATGCCTACGATCCGGACATTGTCGAGTTGCTGATTGAACTGGAGGAAGTCCACGACGATTTCAGCGTGGACGAATGGCCTCAGCTTTTGGCGCGCGTGGGCGAACGCCACGCGTTTGTCTAGGCGCGTAGAACCGGTCCCCAGATCCAGTACCGAAGTGCAGTCACAAAAATTCAGTCCCTAAAACCCAGCCGCAAAAGTCCAGCCGTAGAACTCCGCCAACGCGCCCCAAACCATCTGAGCCGCGAGCAGAAGCAGCGCCAGGACGTAAAACCAGCAAATCAAACCTGAAAAAGCAAAGCGGCGATGCAACCCTTGCGGGCGGCATCGCCGCTTTGCTTGCCGCAACCTAAGCAATCAGGCTGCGACCTGCCAAGATTTAGTGAAGCTTCTTGGGCAGCATCTGGCTGCGCAGACGCTTGCGCAGACGGCTGACTGCTGCCGCCTTCTTGCGCTTGCGTGCCGTTGTCGGCTTTTCATACGACTGACGTTCGCGAAGTTCGGCGATCAGGCCGTTCTTTTCGATGGTCCGGCGAAAGCGACGGATCGCAACGTCGAACGGCTCGTTTTCTTTCAAAACAATAGTGGTCATGGAAGTCCTAAATCGCTGATACGTTTTTCTGACTGCGCGGCGAAGCGTACTGCACAAGGCAACGCCGCGCGCCGGCACTCCGATCGTCCACCCAACAACAGCGGACACGAGCAAAGCGGCCACGGAGGCCGGAAAAGAGAGAGGTGGGATTTCACCGCCGATCACGGCATGCGCAGTCTGTCGAAAAACGGAACAGCGCACTTCGGGCCGCCCGGCGTCGCTTAAAAATAGCTGCGCCATCGGGCAAAAATCTCGATTCGGGCGAGATGTTATCAGATCGTCGCCCCGCCGCCAACCCCGCAACACCAGTTTGCGGAGCTTTGGAGAGGCGCAACCCCATGATGATGCGTGCTTTTTGCCGATTTTCAGTCCGGATTGCTGGCTTCGTCGAGGAGTGCAATGTCTTCAGGCGCCAAGCTAATCCGGGTCGCGTGAGCAAGCGTTTCGAGCTGCTTGACCGATGTCGCACTCGCGATCGGCGCCGTGACGCCCGGCCGCGCGATCAGCCACGCCAGCGCAATTGCCGCCGGCTCGGTGTCATGGCGTTCTGACACTTTAACCAGCGCCTTAACAATTCTCAAGCCCCGGTCGTTCAGGTAACCCGACACCTTCGCGCCGCGGGCACTATTCTCGGTATCGGCTTTGGATCGGTATTTTCCGCTCAGGAAACCACTCGCCAGACTGTAATACGTCACCACCGACACCTTGTGCGCCCTGATAACCGGCTCCAGGTCATTCTCATAGCCGGCGCGATCATAGAGGTTGTATTCCGGCTGAAGCACCTGATAACCCGCAATGCCTTCCTTCGCGGATATCTTCAGCGCCTCTTCCAGCCTTTCACCGGTGTAATTCGACGCCCCGATCACGCGCACTTTCCCCGCCGTAATCAGCTTTTGATACGCGCCGAGCGTGTCGATGAGGGGCGTTTTATCGTCGTCCCGATGAGAAAAGTAGACGTCGATGTAATCCGTCTTCAGGCGTTTCAGCGAGTCGTTGACGGCAGCCTCAATATTGGCCGCCGACAACCCCGTCCGCGTGCTCAGCATGCCGACCTTGGTTGCCAGCACGATCTTGTCGCGCTTGCCGCTTTCCTTGAGCCACTTACCGATAATCGTCTCCGACTCGCCGCCTTGGTGGCCGTCGACCCAGGCTGAATAGACGTCGGCGGTATCGATGAAATTAAGTCCGTGGTCGACGAAGGCGTCCAGGATGGAGAACGACGTGCGTTCGTCGGCCGTCCAGCCGAATACATTTCCGCCGAAAACGAGCGGCGCGACTTTGAGTTCTGACGTACCAATAGTGCGGTGCTGCATGGTTGCTCCCGGGCTGTGATAGGCGAACGCCTAAAAAGGATCGAAAAAGAATACCCGTGAATCCTTTTACCCGCAGGCGGCACCCCGACAACCCCCGGCAACTATTCCCCCTACAAATCCTTACCTAAGTCCTCAAGTTTTTCATGGGCCGCTAACCCATGTAGGCGGCCGGCTACCACGCTCGGAACCGCCCAGCAACAGGACCGTGCAGTAGCCATAACAGCCCTTTAAGTTCTTTCAGGAGAAATCCAAATGATCGGTATCAATAGCAATATCAACTCGCTGGTCGCTCAGCAAAACCTGAACACCTCGCAAAGCGCGCTGTCGCAGGCCATCACGCGCCTGTCGTCCGGTAAGCGCATCAACAGCGCGGCAGACGATGCAGCTGGTCTCGCGATCTCGAACCGTATGCAAACGCAGATCAACGGCTTGAACGCAGGCGTTTCGAATGCGAACGACGGCGTTTCGATGATCCAGACGGCATCGAGCGGTCTGGCTCAGATCACGTCGAGCTTGCAAACCATTCGTCAACTGGCCGTGCAGGCATCGAGCGGCTCGCTGTCGGCAAGCGACCAGGCAGCGCTGCAACAAGAAGTAGCCCAGCAAGTTGCTGAAGTGAACCGCGTGGCATCGCAAACAACGTACAACGGCAAGAACGTGCTCGACGGCTCGGCTGGCAACGTCAGCTTCCAGATCGGCGCAAACGTTGGTCAGACGATCGGCCTGAACCTGACGCAAAGCTTGTCGGCAGCATCGCTTGGCGGCGGTATCCCGCAAAAGGGTGCAACCATCGCTTCGATCTCGGGCGTCAGCCTGACGTCGGCGGGCGCTGCAACGACGGGTACGGCTACTCCCGCTATCACGCAGGTCAATGTGCTCGCGGACGGCAACGGCGGCTTCACTTTCACCGACCAGAACAACCAGGCTCTGTCGTCCACTGCTTCGGCGGCACTGTTCGGCACGAACACGACTGGCTCGACCACGTTGCCGTCCCCGCTGACGCTCGTTGGCCAAGGCGCGTTCGCTCCGACGGTTCAGGCAACGGCGCAAGGCACTGCAGCGACCGCGCTGGGTACAATCAGCACCACCAACGGCGCAACCACCAGCGCCACGCATGCCGCCAACAACGCTAGCCTTGGGTCGATTACCGGCGTCAATCTGGCGGCCGACGGTACGGCAGCAGCGGCTGGCACGCCGGCAGCGATTACGTCGATCAATATTCTGGCAGACGGCAACGGTAGCTTTAAGTTCACCGACCAGAACGGCAATGCCTTGAGCGCGGCAGCTTCTTCCTTGTTCACGGTCACGCCGGGTGCGGCCGGAGCAGGTTCGACGATCGCCTTCGCGGCTGGCGGCGCACTGGGCGCAACTGCTCCGACCGGCTACGGCACGGTGAACTCGGTTGCGGGCAACGCCGGCATCGCTACGGCCAACACGCTGAACACGCCGCCGGCAGTATCGGGTGTCAATGTCAGCACGACGGCTGGCGCGAACGCTGCAATGGAATCGATCGACAACGCGCTCGCAACGGTCAACAACATCCAGGCCACCCTGGGTGCTGCTCAAAACCGTTTCACGTCGCTTTCGTCGGCGCAGCAAGCACAGTCGACCGACCTGGCCGGCGCCCAGTCGCAAATCACGGACGCCGACTTCGCACAAGAAACGGCTAACCTGAGCAAGGCGCAAGTGCTGCAACAAGCAGGTATCTCGGTGCTGGCACAAGCCAACTCCAACCCGCAGCAAGTTCTGAAGCTTCTCCAGTAATAGTTTTAGCGGTAACGGCCGGCGCGTCGCACGACGCGCCGGCCGAAAGTTTTACCCGGGGAGGCTTGCCTCCCCTACATGTTTTACAAACGTTTATCATTCAGGCTCGAAAGCAAAACCGACGTACGGAGCATCCTAATGTCGACGATTCCCAGCACTTCCAGCTCAGCCGCGGCCACGGCAGCCGCCACCGCGGCAGCCTCCGCAGCAGCCGAAGCGGCCGCCGCGCAATCCATCATCAGCGGTTCCACCGGTAACTCGTCACTGGATGTCTCGTCGCTGGTCACGAGCCTCGTCAATGCAAAGGTGGCAGGCCAGACCGCCACGCTTTCCGCACAACAGACGAACGACAACACCCAGCTTTCGGCCATCGGCGCGTTGCAGGCGGCGCTGGCTGCATTCCAGGCCGGCATCGCCTCGCTATCCAATGGCACCGCCCTGGGCCAGTTCACCGCGACTGCGGACGGTACCGGACTGACGGCAACCACTGACAGCACCGCGTCAGCCGGCTCCTATTCTGTCTCGGTCACGCAAATTGCCAGCGCGCAAACACTCACGTCGGCTGCGTTCGGCGCCACGACGGCGCTCGGCACCGGCACGATGAATATCTCGGTCGGCGGCAAGTCGATGAGCCTCGACATCACGTCGGCCAACAATACGATTAGCGGCATTGCCAGCGCAATCAACTCGTCGGCAAGCAATCCCGGCGTCACAGCCACGGTTGTCAACGGCACGGACGGCGCGCATTTGGTCCTGCGCTCGTCGGCCACGGGCGCAGCGAACACGATCAATGTTTCAGTGAGCAACGTCTCTGGCAGTACTGGTCTGTCCAGTCTCGCCGTGACGTCCACTCCCGGAACCAGCAGCACGGCCGCGTCGACCATCGCGTCGGCGTCGAGCACGAACGCGTGGACGCAGAGCGCGTCCGCACAAGACGCCGTGTTCTCGATCTTCGGGACAGCCGCGACGAGCGCCAGCAATACGGTGACCACGGCAATCAAGGGTGTCACGCTGAACCTCACTGCTGCCGCAATCGGCACGCCGGCCGGCACGCCGCAGACGCTGACTGTGGCACAGGACACCTCGTCGGCAACCATCGCGATCAACAGCTTCGTCAGCCTCTACAACACGCTCGTCACCACGTACGGTCAGGTGGGCAA
>NZ_JAQGMM010000486.1 GCF_028292365.1 Caballeronia sp. | reverse complement strand
GGTTCGCGCTTACCACCTGGATCATTGCTCCTCTGTTTGCGTGCGCAACAACGCCCCCAGCACCGCCACCGTCCTCTGCGTCGCCCCGCGATGCTTCGCCGCGAACGCCGACGCCGCTGCGCTCATGGCGAGCCGGCGGGGTTTATCGGAGAAAAGTTCTCTCAGGCCACGCGCCAACGCCGCCGGATCGCTCACGCGCAACGCCGCGCCTTCCGCGATCGCATCATTCGTCGCTTGCGTAAAGTTGAAGGTGTGCGGACCAATCAGCACCGGAACGCCCGCTGCACACGCCTCGATCAAGTTCTGCCCGCCCAGCGGCAACAAACTTCCGCCAATAAACGCCAGGTCCGACGCCGCGTAATACGCGCTCAGCTCTCCCATCGAATCGCCGAGCAGCACGTTCACGTCCGCGGGCAAAACCGGCGCGGCATCGACTCCCGATCCCGCTGCCGCCGCCCTTCCCGCCCACGCGGAACGCCGTACACAGGACTGCGCGGCGGCATCGATCAACACGGCCACTTCATCGAACCGCTGCGGATGGCGCGGCACGAGGATCAGCAACGCCTCTGGCAAGCGGGTCCGCAAGGCCGTGAACGCCTGCAACACCAGCGCTTCCTCGCCCTCACGCGTGCTCGCCGCGACCCAAACCGGGCGATCCCCGATCGCTGCGCGCCACGCATGGCCACGCGCGTAGAGTTCGGGCGGCGCGGCCATATCGAACTTCAGGTTGCCGAGGACCGCGACATTGCGTGCACCCAGCGCGCTCAGGCGGTCCGCGTCGGACTGCGTTTGCGCCAGCACGCGCGTAAAACCGCCGAACACTTCGCGCGTTGCCTGGCCGAACTTCGCCGCGCGCTTGAACGAGCGCGCCGACATCCGCGCGTTGGTCAGCACCAGCGGAATATCGGCCCGTTTGCATTCGTCGATAAGCGTCGGCCACACTTCCGTTTCCATCACGATGCCCAGCGACGGCCGCCACGCGCGCAGGAACCGCCGCACGAGCGACGGCGAATCGTAGGGAAGATAGCTGCGCGATATACGATCACCGTATAGCTCCACACCGGTCGCGCGGCCGCTTGGCGTCATGTGTGTGAGCAGGATGCGAGCATCGGGATGGGCTTGCTGCAACGCTTCGATCAGCGGCTGAGCTGCCCGCGTCTCGCCTACGGACACCGCATGCACCCAGATCAACGGCGCGAGGTCATCGGCACGGCGAGCGGGACCAAAACCAAACCGTTCACCAATATGCTCGCGATACCCACGCTCCCGCCGCGAGCGGATCAGCAGCCGCAGCACGGCGAGCGGCGCGACGAGCCACCATAACGCGCGATACACGAGCCTCAGCATCGAGCGCCCTCGCGGCCGGCCGGCGACGATCGCTCACCGTGCACGTGCAGTCCCGAGCCTGGCACCTTCTTCCAACCGCCTGCGGCGCTCAAACCAGCGCCCTGCCTTTCAGGCGCTGCAGGATGCCGAGCGGCGCGCAGTCGGGCTGGGCCATGGCGCTGACGGGGAGGAAGAAGGTTTGCTCGAGCATGTACTGGCCGGACATGACGGCGTGCGAGGTCTGATCGGAGAAACACACCCACACGCAACCGGGTGGAAACGGCATTTCCTGCTGCGGCGATTTCGCTTGATAGTCGAGATCGGCCTTCATTGCATCGTGCAAATTGAGCATCAGGTGGTCGTATTCGCTGCGCGGCGTCTTGGTGATATGCAGAAGGTTCATGAGCCACGCCGCGCCGGGAACCGGGGCTTGGATTGCTGGCAGGAAGCGTTTTGCCATGTCCTCAAACGGCTCGCCAACGCGCCACACCCGCGGCGCGCCATCCGGGTTGACGTTGGTGAACACGCGCAGGATGCGCTCGCCATAATTCGGCCGCGACGGAAACGCATCGACGTGAAGGCGGCTGTCGTCCTTGCGCCACGACGTCTCACGCGTTTCCACGCGATGCAGCCGCAGGCTGGTCGGCGCGACCCGTAATTTGCCGCGATATTCGGGGAACAGCCCGTCGACCAGCGAGCGCGCGTTCGCCTGATAGCGCGCGATCAACGCCCGTACGGCCGATTGCGTGACAGCGTCGCCGAGTACGCCCACGAGCGGGCCGCCGTTGGGCGCGAGGCTGATGTTCTTGCGCTCCGGGTCAGCCACCTTCGGGTCCAGCAGCGCCCGTTCGCCGCCGTCTATGGCAAACGGCAGATGCGGGAAATACAGGACCTTGCCGCGTTCGACGCCGGCCAGCAGCGCCTCGCGCGGCACGGAAAGCTGTTGGCCCTGCCAGTCGGCGCGGGCAACTTCAATAATTTGAGATTCAGTCATGTGCCTTCGATTTGTTTGGATGAGCGAGTGAGCGGGCTCGATTTATCGTCAATCGGCTGCAATCGGCTTCGATTGGCTTCAATCAACCTCGATTGGCTTCGATCGACGCATCGAGGAAACGCCGCGCCCGGCGAACGCGTTGCATTTTCGCTCAAACCGACCGCAAAACACGCCGGGTGAAAGGCTGGCAGTTGATGAGCCTCAAGCTGGACCTCAAACCGCCGGGTTTCGCTTGAGGCTTCGTCAAACGCGCCGCCGGTTTATCCCGGCGACTGAAAACCCATCCTTCACGGAAGCCGCTTCCTCACCGCACCGCCTCCCACCCTATCCAATACCGCTACTGCCCTCATGCATCAAAGCAGCCCGAAGCTTGCGAGGATCGCTTTGACTTGCTGCAACGTCGGGTGCTGGTTTGCGCTACCCAGATTCACCACGCGCGGCGACCAGTATCCGCCGGTGCGCCAGGCGGTCGAGAAATTGTACAACTCGATGGTCGGTCGCTTAAGCGCCGCCGCGATGTGCACGAGCCCCGTGTCCACGCCTACCGTTGCTGCCGCGCCGTCGATCAGGCCGACTACTGCTGGCAGCGAGAGTTTCGGCGGCACGACCGCTGCTGCGCCGAATTCTTTCGCCAGTTTGTCGCTCGTTTCGCGCTCGGTCTCGCTGCCCCACGGAAGCACGATGGATACGCCGCGCCGGATCAGCGACTGGCCGAGTTCGATCCATGCGGTTTCGGGCCATTGTTTATCGGCGCGGGACGTGGCGTGGACGAATACCACGTACGGCACGGGCAGGTTCAGCCCTGCCTCCGACAACGCCAGCGCGGCGCGGCGGGTATCGATGCCAAATTCGATCGCATCGGTAGGTTCCGGGCGCGGGTCGCCCAGCGCGGCTGCTACCAGTTGCCGGGTGCGTTCGACTACGTGCGTGCGTGGTTCGATAGGCACGCGCTTGTTGTAGAAGAAGCGGACAGGCCATTCGTAGCCGGCGCCGTCGGTGCGGTTGCCGAGCCCGACCAGCTTGCCGCGTGCCCAGCTTGCGACCCATGCGGTTTTGATGAGCCCCTGACAGTCGATAACCAGGTCATATTTTTCAGCGGCCAAGGCGCGACGGAAGCGTTGGATTTCGCGCCAGTTATCGAGTGAAAAGAGGCGTTTGCGCCAGCGCCGCAGCGAGAACGGGATGGCGCGGCGCACGCCGTCGACGAGTTCAACGAGATCCGCGAAGCTCTCTTCGACTAGCCAGTCGATCTGGGCATCGGGGTGGAGACGACGGATATCGGCGATAGCCGGCATGTTATGGACGACGTCGCCTAGGGACGACACCCGGACAATCAAGATCTTTTGCACGCTGGACACGGTGGGCGCCGTCGGATTGGACGACGCGTGGACAATTTTGAGATGGGGCGGAGTTTACCGCTGGCGCTTGGGATTGGGGTGGTTTTTACGCTGGTCGGGGGGCGCTCGCGCGCTCGCTTGGACGGGGTTGGCGTTGGATTTTTGGGGTTAGCGGTCTGGGTCTTTGCCGGGTTGCTAGGTCCTAAGGTTAGCGGTCTGGGTCTTTGCCGGGTTGCTAGGTTCTAAGGTTAGCGGTTCTGAGTGATTGCCGGGTTGCTGCTTTCGGTGTTAGTGGTCTGCTTAAGTTGGCTATTCTCTTTATCGCTATTAGCCACTGCGCGTGGCGGCGCGTCATTTCTTTGTCCAAAGCGAAAGGTAAGAATAGGCCTAGAATCCTTGCTGGGCGGGATTTACGCTAAAAATACCATCGGCTACCCCCAGTTTTTCCCCCGGCATAATTTGTAGCGAAAATTTAACTACGCCCGCTTGGCGAGCCGCCCCGAGAAGCGCCGCGCTCGCGCCCTGGTAGCGCCGCCGCCTGCCTTGCCCCTGATTATCCCCCATGCCGCGCCCCGCGAAGCCCGCCCAGGGCGATTTGAGCCCCCGCGCCCTTTCCGCCCTGGTAGCGGCATCCAGATATTTTTGGCCGCGCGCCGTATCCGCGATTACCCTGACCGCGCCATACGCCCATTGGGCGTAATATAGTAATGCGCCCAGCGGGCGTACTTAATATAAGATAACAAGAGGGGACCACATGCATATTTTTCTGTTGCTGCTTTGCGCGCTCGCGCTTTTCGGCGGTGGCATATTCGGTCGCATTCTCGGCTTAATCATCCGCATCGCCTTCGTGCTGATTCTGGCCGGTCTTTTCATTCATCCTTAAAGGGGGCACTCATGTCTACAGCAACATTCGATACGCACTCGTGCTACAAGCGATTGACCGAAAGCGGCGTCACGCCCGGTGCGGCAGAAGCGCAGCTATCGGTTATGTCCGGCTGGATCGCAGCGCAGGATTTGCGCGCTGCTACCAAGCAAGACATTGTGGATTTACGCGGCGAACTCAAGCAAGACATCGCTTTGCTTCGTACTGAGATGAAACTAGAAGTGTCACAACTCAAAGCGCAACTCGTGTGGTACATGCTCGCATTCGCGCTCGCGCAGGTCGCGCTAGAGGTCGGGCTAATCCATGCGCTGCGCTAACGAGCAAAAATCATGTCGATCGAACCACCCGTACCCGAGGATATTCGCGCCGCGCGCCAAGCGGCGGGACTGACGCAGACCGCAGCAGGAGCGCTGCTACATACCACCTGCCGCACATGGCAGAAGTGGGAAGCCGGAGACCGCCATATGCACCCGGCCATGTGGGAACTGTTCTGCATCAAATGCCAACAACTGTCGCGTGTGGAGCTTCGCTAGTCGGCGCTTCGTCGAGTTCGATGAGCCGTCGGTGTACCCGTTCGGTCAGCCCCTCGTCGGCAGCGGTCGTCTTCGACTTCGGGAGGGCACCCTCCCGAAGTTCAAGGTCCGTGCGATTACCTTACTTTTAAAAGTACTTCAGCAGTTCACCGCAGCGGCGGATTGCACGACCCTGAACGCGGTCGGCCATCGCGCGCAGTGACTTGTCCTTCGATTGCCTCGCAAGCGCCCATCTACCCCTCGCCTAGCTCTGCCAAAAGACTTCCGGACCTACGTTCGCTAGACCAGCGTCCCACCGATTTCAAACAAAACGGCTGCTGCCTTGATGAATCGCACACAGTTCTCTTCAGTGGCTCGGTCTTCCTGTGCCATGTGCATGATCTTGTTTCGCGCATCAAACAACGACTTCAGGTCTTTCTCGTTGAGCGCCTTGAATTTTTTCGCGGCGTCCCCGGTCAAGAGGCGAGGGTAGAATTTTTGCCTTAACTGGTTTGCGTTCACCTCCTCAACCAGCATGCGCACATCGGGATTAAGCTCCGAAGGCAGCTTCTGCAAAACCGGCGTGCGCATAAAAACTTCACAGGCTATTGCCAACTCCAAAATCGAGCGGCGGAATTCATATCGACCGCAGGATTCCTGTGCGTCGTCGAAGAACTTCAAGTGAATCGGGACCTCGAAAGACCTTTCGAGCGCAGCCTGAACGGCTTGCCACATGTCCTTTGTTACCGCATCCGATCTGTACACCGCTATGGTGTGCGGTCCGCTCCACACGCGAGTCAGCGATTCACATTCACGCAGGTACGTACTCCACTTGCTCGCGTCGGGCCGGCCTGGTCTGCCGATCTGATAGTCACCGGACTCCCATCGCATGATCGAAAGCCAGTATTCAAAGGCATTGCTAGCGATACTGTTGGCTTCTGCCACGAACGCGTTTAGCCTCGTCTGATCGCCCGCTTCGATGAGGTCGATGGCGTTTGGGTGGCGATTCAAGACCTCGACTGGTAACGTCATGCAGTGTCCGCGTTGAACACAGACGTCGACCTCGAAAACAAAGGCAGCTTGGGGGATGCGGTTTTCATCCTCTGTTCTCCATGAGTGCACGTAGCCAGCGCCGATGCTCTCATCACCCATGCGGTCGAGTCCCGGAAGCGAAACACGGATGGTCGCTCCCCTGTAAGGGAAGACGTGAGACTGCCCAAGCAATCCGTACTCGATATCCAAGTTGGGCGTCCCAAATCTGTCCCACGATTCCAACCGCATTTCACGAGTTTCAGTCACGGCGTCGTTCCCGCAGAAAGTGAGGAAACGTGGAGTATATTGCGCAGCACGGCATCCCTGTCTATTGCGGTCTATACAATCCGCCGTCTCTTGCTATTCCTATGCTCTAACCGCCGCAATAACCATCACCATCACCATCGACCTAGGAACAGATGACTGATTAACTTCTCGTAAATACCAGCGCGGCCATCCAACCGGACAGCGGACATTCGCCACGATGACACGTCAGCCCGTTCTGGGTCGGTTTATGCCTTTCGCAAGCCCGCTGCGATCAGCAATCTATTGTGGTCTGCGTCGGGCTGGGTTCGGCCATGTTCAGCCGGTCGCCCGCTGACTCGGCCAGACATTCAAAAGTCGCATTCACGCTGAAAGCTGCCGCTCGCTTTGCTCCGTGACCCGGAAGAGGCTTGTCGTTGAACCTCCGACTATGGGTTGTGTGCGCTTCCGTCGACAACAGTTGGTCTAGGCGGCTTGGCGAGTATTCGCGTCGCTGCTGCAGCAAGCGTCTTCGATGACCTGCATGAGTGCCTCGCAGGAGAACGGCTTCTGCAAATAGACATCGAAGAGCCGGGCAATGTCTCCCTGACTGACAGCGTCTCCCATCATTGAAACAAGGAAAGCCGCGGAGCAAATCGTCGTTTCCCTCAGCGACCGTGGGACAGCACTGCCTTTTATGTCGGGCAGGTTTTCGTATTTCGATAACGCCGATACGAAAGGAGCCTGAGCGCAGTTTCGCCATCGTAGGCCACAGCAGCTTGGTGGCCATAGCAGTCCAGCAGGAAAGCGAGCCTGTCCGCGACAGACTCATTGTCATCGGGCCTCGATCGGATTCCAAGCCTCGAGGACATCGTACAAACACGGGATACGTAGCCGGACCGCATGTGTCGTGATCTAACCAACAGCGCCAGACGGAGAGTTGGATCCGACCCACCGGCCGCAGCGCGCACGTCTGTCTGCCAATTCGCACTGGTCACCATTAAAAATCCAATATTTTCAACTAGTTGTGTGATGGCGTACCGCGCGGCGCCACCGTTTGGCATGCACTTTGCATTGATCCTTATCGAGGAGTGGCGACACCCTCAAAACAAGCTCTGACATTCCTGACTGACTAATTTACCTTGGAGAATCGACATGAACACGCTGTTAATCAAAGACCTTCCCGTAGCCGTTGAGATGGATCGTACTGCAATGACCGCCGTCAGCGGCGGCAGGTTGCCGCAGCAGATCGTGAACATCATCCAGGCCGTTGGCGACTGTGCATCTGACGCTCCTACCCAGCACAGTTTTACTGGCAGTGGGGCTTCTGTGACGTACTAACGGAAACACGGTGATTTCGAGGCTCAAGGCCCCGCCAACGAGGGGCCTCTTTGATTTCGCTTCCGGTGACTTTAACCGCGCTGCCCCGATACCGACCGTTCCGCCTCAACTCGACGGGTTGTTGTGAGCGTGAGCATTCTTTCTGAGGCATTACGACCGTTTTCTTGTTCACGATCGATGAGGTACCAGGCTTCCAGTTCCTCACCAAGCGTGCTCAACTTTTCTCCTCGCAAACCAGCGGACTCCCCACGCGGACCGCGGACGCGAAACACCATGACGACGGAGGTGCCAGCACCTTGTTGGCTTAAGCCGCCGTCGGTGTGGCGACCGGCCAGCGGCGGCTAAGTCGAATAGTTGTTCCCGGAAATGCCGCTTGAACGTACGGACCGGTCAGTTTTCTGCCAGTGAGAACGCGCAGCGTGACCGGCCGTTGAGGGTCGAGCTGAGCCGTTCAAAGTGACTTTGCCGGGTCTACTCGGGCGGCGATAGTCAGGGGGTGGAATGAGATCCTCCAGCCCTGCCCTGTCTACGTCCTCCACCTTGCTGTAGCGATTGTGTAGCAGACCAGATTAGGGCAATCGCTCCCAAATGTGCCTCCAATCTCCAAATAGCCTGCCGCCACTAGATTTGCGTGGGCTGATTCGGTATCAGCGCCGTGTGGCACAGGTGTCACGATCGCGCCGCTGCTGTGCGTACTATCCGAATAGGTCGGCTTGATTCATTTGTTCGGATGTGACAGGGGTGCATTCCTCGATCGGCGCGACAAGTTGCAATGCGGCGCAAGTGCCGTGCTGAAGTAGAGCTGCAAATTCGGCCTGACTGCATGCGTGCCAGCCCGATGGTTCCCACAACACGGGCGCACCCGGCGGGGTGCTGCGCCCGAATAACTGAAACCCAACAGACCCAGAGGTGATACGCCTATTCTTGCCGGTGCCCGACAGTTTATCTGGAGTTGACTGGGATACCTGGACATACCACCGCCCACATTGGCTTTCCAGTCCATCTGTGTTGCGGAATGAATAGAGTGGTGGCATCCGCTGTGCTTCAATGGAGTCGCGCACGGCGTGTTTTACGATGGCCTGATATTCCTCATCATCTCTAGTCAGGATGCCTTGTTCCTTAAGGCTTTTGCGATACTCCACAAGCGACCCGTACCCCAGTCGCTGCGCGCGCTTGTCGCGCATGACCGACGTCTTCTTTTCGTCAATGCGCTCCGCATAAGCGATGTCTAAGGCGCTCTTGAATCCTTGGTGAACCCAAAAGAACCAGCCGTGTGCAAACCCTGATATGCCTCCGCGCTGGTCAGTGAAGTCAATTCCTAGAAATGGTTGATGCGCCATATCTTTGATACCCCGTAGATTATCCGCGCATCGCAGATGTTAATTGCTAATTGTCGCTTCGCGCATAGCAGTCCGCGCTAACCTTTCACTCCGAGTGATAATTTAGATACTTCATCCAATGCTCCTCACCAACTATCGCGAGCGGAGCGCCGCCAGCCGCATAGGAAGTGGCTTTCTGAATCTTCAGGCCATGGGTCGAGTGCAGCCAGTCCCGCGAGCCGATCTCACCAATCACCAGGTAGTGCAACTTCTTCGTAATGCCTTCAGCGGGAAAGCCGCCACGCAATATGACTTGCTGGTGGCACCAGTCACGGGGGCCAGCGTAAAACTTTCCAGTGAAGCAAAACGAGCGCGCGACGAATACGATTCCGGGCGCTGGTTGTGTTAGGGGTAGAGTGATCGCATCAGATGACTCGCCGTTCTGCGGGGCCGTATTGCCGCCGACCGTGGCTAGAAGGAGGTCGAGTAACTCCCTTTCCTCGTCAGAGTCCAGCACCCCATCGGCAAGGGCAGACCTGATCCGAGGGTAAAGTACGCTCGCCGGCCAAACCGCCGCAACGTCACGATTAGAGTTCATCCATTGCAGCAGGAATTCAGCTTCGCCCTGGCTGACATTACCATCAGCCAGCACGCCTTTGATGATGCCTATCAACTCGTCGATCTTGCGCTCTGCAACCGCCTCCGACCTATAAGCGCGGATCGACGGTTGTCCGTCTGCATCCGTCTGATTGAGATTCATAAATCCCCCGTACATCAAATTACCCGAATTCGGGCAGGTCTTCTTTATGGCCGCGTGATTGCATATTCAATGCGCGCCCCGCCTTTTTCGGCTGTGCGTCAATTTTAGGGACAGTTGTTAGGCATCCTATGAGCAACATGCACGCGAGTCCGAGAACACAGGCCAAACTCTTGTTCTTCATTGGGGGCTGCCGTGGGTTGAACGGTCCGTCTTGAACTGCGGTTGGTCGAAGACTGTATTAACGGCCGATAACACGCTTTCTTTAGTTCAATAGCTTGTCGACTTTCCTAAAGGGCCGCTTTGGATGCGGTCGAAGGGCGGTTCAGGGTCGCCTGCTGTCCTTCGCGACTCGCTGCGATTGACGCGCCGATGTTCGGATTTGCGAGGCGCGATCCACGAATGAAAACGCCCGGCTCGCAGCTTCTACGCGCCGGGTGTCGTTAATGGTACCTGCCTTACTTACATCCTCAAAGACACTTGCTACGCCCACATGGCCGACGTGCCTGAGCGGTCATCGCGGGTGCAACGTTCGTTGCAAAAAATATCATCAACGACAACACCGAGCGCATAATCGGCGAATGGATATCGCCAGCCAGCACAAGATCATGATCGCCGATCTGTTGCGGCGCATACCGCTCATCGTGAGGAAGACCGAGAGCGGCCGCTTCACGTTTGCGCGCTAACGCGTTACAGGCCGGTCTGCTGGCATCAAAGAAGCAGGGGAAGCTCGAAATGAGCCGCCGCAAATCCAGAATCAAGGCCCGCCTGCACGCCGGATGCGTCAGCGTCAGTCCACCATCGCTGCAGGCAGGCGCGGGCCGCCGTCACGAGCGAGCGCGTCTTGCTGATCGAGGCATACCCGGCGGACCGGCCTTGCTCGATCAATTACTTGCCCGCCACGGCAAGCCGCCCGCGCGCAAACGCTAGTCACGAAAAGGAAGACACATCATGAAACACGATTTTGCCTATCTGGCTCACCTGTCGCCAGCCGAAATCGTAGCCGTGCAAGCAATTGCCGGCGAACGGCTGTACGGCAAAAGCTGGGAGCGCGCCTTCGAGCGCGCACGTGGTGGCACCCATTCGCCGACGACCGCCACCGATTCGCCGCGCCCGCCCGTCTCCGCCGCGCAGGCCGCGAGCGCTGAGTCTTGGGATCGCGCTTTTGAAAAGGTCGGCGCGACGCGCCGCAAGTAACCCACAGGGAGAAGCCGAAATGAAACCCACGAAGATTGAACTCGCCGAGCCTGAGGTCGAGTATTCATACGCACCGAGCGCCGAGACCCTGGCCGCTATCGAGCGGCTGAATGTCGCATTGGAGCGGCGCGCAAAACTCGACAGCGCGGTCAATGCAGTGCCACACGAGATCGCGGTGCTCGAAGCTGCCGTCAATCGCCAGCGCGGCGAATTGAACGACTTGCAAGCCGAGGCGGCGCTCGCATGCAACTCCGAAAACGAAGTCCCGCAGCTTCAGGACTTCGACAAGTGTCGCGCCGCGCTTAACTTGCTCATGCAGGACCTGGAACTTGCGCGCGGAAAACTGGCTTCATTGGAAAACCGGGCGGCCGCGATTGACGCCGAAGTCGTCGACGCCGGGTCCGAATTGAATCGGGAGTCGAATATGGACGGCTATAAATTTCAGGCGCAGGTCAGCGTCGAGCTTCGAGCCGCGTTGCCGCCATTGCAGGCCGTCATCACAAAAGCGCGTGCGCTTTCGACCGTTGGGTTTGGCAGTTTTTTGGGCGATTTTTTGAACACGATTCAGCTTTACGACCCGGTTGGACTCATGGCATTCGCGACTGGACCGCAAGGACACGATTTGCTGGCCGCCGACCAAAACGACATGACCGAGCACGCCGTGGTCGAGCGCTTGAAGGTTGTTCAGAAGGCACAGACCGCCGTGCGTACGCATCGGCCTTATGTGCCGTTGGACGCGAGGCCGAAGCCGTACGTCATCAAGGGCTCCAACTTCCCCGGCGACCGCGCCGCACCGCCGTTGCCGCAACCCACGCCGCCGCCACCGATGAAGCAGAGTTTCGAGCAGGCGTTACGCCAGCCTTATGAGGTTCGCGGTGACAGCGGCGGCCGTACGCGCAATGCGGGGGCCGTCGATCTGAATGTCGGCGCAGCGATTACCGCCAATCTGATGAGAGGCGATTAGACGCATCAGAACGTATTGGTATTCCTGAAGTGTAACGCCCGGCGCGCGGTAGAAGCGTGCGGCGTGGTTGAGGTCGATGAGTCGATGTTCGATGCCGCTGAGGGCGAGGCTTGATGGACTTGGGCCGGTTGCGACAACCTACCCCCGTACCTTGATGGACTTGAAAGGGTCGTAGAAACCTACCCCCCTAACCTCGGTAGAAAAAAAGCCTCTATTCAAAGGTGATGAGCTTTCGTGTTTTGGGCTGTGGCTTGGGTAGCTTTAGCAACCCGGTTTTGAGGAGAAAGAGTTCCCAAAAGGCGGGATGCATAGGGCGCTCGCCGCGCTCCCACTTGACCCAACTGCCCGATGCAGCATGAATCACCGCAGCGGCGTCAGCGATGGTAAGAGCCGCGCGCGTACGCGCTTCGCGGACTTCTTCAATGGTGGGGGATTCTGCTTTCATGCTGGCCCTTTCGGTGCATTGCGCAATCTTTATTGTATCCCCGACGGGGATGCCCGATGGACTTGTACAGGCGTCATGAATGCAAGTGCAAATAACTCACTTTGCAATGGGCAGCGCTGGATGGTGGGTGGTTTCGAGTTGTAGGCGTCTGCATACAACGCTTTAGGGTCATCCCTCGTCCGGGTCGTCCCCGTCCGGGTCTTGGAGGGTCGGAGTCAACTCCCTCCGGGTCTCGGAGCGTGCAGGTCAACCCTGGTCCGCGTCAACCCCGTCCGGGTTGTCCGCGTGCGGGTCGTGGAGGGTGCGGGTAACGGCTGGTGCTGGTTCCCCTGTGCGCGTATTTGCCAAGGCCATACTTCTTTTTAGGCGCTTCCCGGATATCGCGCAATTGGCGGCTACCCTTTGAACGCGCGCACAGGGCTTGTAGGCGGTTCGCTGCTACCGGTTATAGCGGGGATGGGCGCTTGGCATTGGGAAGCCCCTGGGGCGCTATGAGGGCGCTATGAGGGCGCTAGCGAGGGCGATACCAGGGCGCTGCCTGGGCGCTTACCAGGGCGATGCTGGGCGGATGCAAGAAAGCAAAAAGCCCGCCAATGGCGGGCTTCTCTGCTGGTGCGGGTAAGGCTTAGCAGGGCATGAAAGAAAGATAGATATCAATGCTTGCCTCTAGATCAGAAAGCGTACCGTACTCGGTGGCGCAATCCGGGAAAGATACCGAATAGGCATCCGGGGTATCGCCGATCAGGATGGTGCGATCGCGGTACATGATATGAGCGGCGGGCGCTGAATCGCGCAAGCTTGCGCGCAAAGGATTCGATACTTGAGCCGGTGCGGTGGTTGATTCGGCCGCAATTTTGAGCGCCTTAGCAATGCCGGTAATAAAGGGCGATTCAATACGGATGGTGGACGGAATGCTGGACATGGAAAAAACCCCGATTAGTAGATTATGTTTTTTGGGTATTCCCGTTGGGTGCTCCCTTCGGGTAACTGAACATTAGGCGATATCGCAGGTAGGCGGGGGTTTTTAAACCCCGACGGGGTTGACCCCGCCCGCTTGGGACCGGCTGAATATACGCGCGCTAAGGGCGCGCCGAGGCGTGCTAGCGCTCGTTAAAGGGCGCGCTAAGGTGCGCAAGCGCGCGCTACTTGGGCGCTTTCTGTAGGGCGAAGAAAAAAGCGCCCCGAAAGGCGCGAAAGGAAAGCACAATGCGCGGCATTAGCGGCCCGTGCTCTTTCCCCCGTTTTTGGCGGCGGCTTTCGCGCCAGCAAGCGCCAGCGGAATCAGCTTTTCGGCGCGGCCCATTGATACCGCGAACCCCTTGGCGCGAATCGCATTTACGAGCTTTTGCACCTTTTTTTGCTCGCATGCTTCGCGCATGCCTTTCATGATTTCCACCAGCGCGGAATCATCGGCGGCGGCCCGATGGTATGAGGCGCGCGCTTCTTTCGCGGCGGGCGCGGCGGGCGCTGCTACTGCCTTCTTAGCGGCGGGCGGGGTGAAAGCGCCAAGCAAAGCGGCTTTCTTGGCGGCGGGCATCGGCGCTGCTGCCTTCTTAGCTGCTGCCTTTACTGCGGGCGCTGCTGCTTTCTTAGCTGCTGCGGGTGCCTTCTTAGCTGCGTTTTTTTGAGCGATTGCCATGATTGAAAAGCCTTTTAAAAGAGAGAGAGAAATTGAGGCGCGTATTGGGCACTTCTATTTACCCGATGGGTGTTCCCGCTGGGCATGACGGGACAGTAGGCGATATTTCGGGTATTCGGGGGTTTTAAAACCCGGACGGGGTTCACCCCGACCTCCTGGGCTTGGATCGAAGTCGATACCAGGGCGCGCGATGCCTGGGCGGATGCCCCTCTATATAGCGAGGCGCTACCAGGGGGCGCGCTACCAGGGCGCGCGGATGCCTGGGCGGATGCCTGGGCGGATGCCTGGGCGATGCCTTCTATATAGAGGCGCTACCAGGGCGCGCGATCACCAAGGCGATGCGCTACCAGGGCGCGCGATGCCTTGCCATATGCGAGGTGCTACTAGATCAGGTACGCGCTACCAGGGAAGCGAAAAGCTGCCTATTTTTTAAGCATGTAATGGTTGACCCTTACATTGATGCGCCATGTAGGGACGATCCGTACGTACTGTCCCTTACATGATAGGGACAGTACGTAAGCGACGACCCGCATAGGGCCGCGAGATTGAAAGAAAGCAGGGACGTCCCGTAATCGTTGACCCCGGCGCGTCCGCGTAGACCCGGACAGGTTGACCCGTAGGTCGTCCAGGTCTTCCTCTAGAGATTTGAGGTAGTCCGGGTCTACCCCGACTCGTATTCATAATATGAAAGGTACTTCCCGGCCAAATCTCGATGCGGGCAATTGCGCGGCGGCGATCTCCCGCCAGCCACGAAATTTGAAAGCTCTTTGCATTAAGGAAGTCCACTCCATGACGCTGCTGCTTTCCCAAGCCGGATACGGGCGCAGGCTCGGTGTGACCGCTGCCGCAATCAGCCAGTGGAAGAAGGCCGGGATGTTGGTGATGGCGGGCTCGATGGTTGACGCCGAGGCGTCGGATGAACGGGTGAGACGTTGTCGCACCGAGGGCCTTCCGTTGATCCCGCCGCAGGGAACAACCGTTAAGCGGGTACCTCCCGGCGCAAACAGCCCTGCGCTTAACGCCGAGCGAATGCCGATGCAGTTACCGTGCGCCGAGGTGAAGCGACGGCTTCAGGCGCTCGACTGGCGGCGGATATTCGACTGGTCCGACGCTGCGCAGCAAGAGCGTGCGAGGCTTGGGGCGCTCTGCGTCGGCTGGTACGCGGTGACGAGTGACTTGCGCGATGACGGGCACTGGGGCGGGTTTCAGGTGCGGACCGAGGTGATGGACGGCGGCGAGTTGAACAGCAACTGCATCGTGGGCGGCTACGGGTACGAGTTCGACTGTTGGGACGTCCTACGCGCGTGCCGCGAAGGGCTGATCGAATCGTTCGACGGGGATGAGGATGTGAGCGTGCGCGCCGATCTGCTGCATTGGCTGGCGCATCCCTTTAGCGAGCACGACCGGCGCTAGACGACGTTACTTGGCCCATCGGGCGGTAGCCCACGGCAACACTGCAGTCCGCCGACGGGAAGCGGTCGCGCTACCTCGCTTCGCAAACCCCGCGTGCTGCCAGCGACAGGCGGGAGCACCGACGAAATCGGAATCCGCGGCTGCTGCTAGTCGCGAAGGGCCGCAGGCGACTCTCCCCGCCGTTCGCCGTCCCATCGGGCAAACGGCAGCTTTCACGGCGGAACGGCCATTCCTTTTCCGCGTTATCTGGCAGGTTCTCTGCCCCATGGCGGTCGTTCGCGCCTACTACCGCTAACGCAAGAACCTAGCGACCCGGCATCAACTCCGACCACCACCCTCGACCCTAGCAACCAGCCCCCGAACCTCCCCGCCAAACCCCCAGTGCGAACACCCTCAGAATGGCAATTGGGCGTCAGCCTTCTCCGCCAAAATCACCCGGCGAAAATCTTCCTGAATCCGCTTGAGCGCTTCCTCGCTGTCAGC
>NZ_JAQGMM010000427.1 GCF_028292365.1 Caballeronia sp. | reverse complement strand
AACGCGGCCCGGTGCGTGATGCATCGGGCCGCGCATTTCAAACTGAGGCGCGTCGCCTTCGTCGCTACCGCGCGCCTCAGCGCTTCTTTCGTGGCGGGTGACTCTTGGCCGCCACCTTCGGCGCCGCGCCGCGTTTCTTCGCCACTGCTACGTCCTTGGCGATAGTAGGCGGCAGAGCCGCTGCGGCTGCCTTGCCCAAAGCCTGTGCCGCCGCCTTCTTGCCGCCGCGGTCACGCCGCCGGCTATTCACGCTGCTGCCTTCGTCAGACGGGAATGGCCGCACACGCGGTCCCGCGCCCACACCCGCGCCATTCAAGGCGGAGTGCTCGACGGCAGGCGCCGAGGTCCGTCCTGGCGGCTTGACGGGTGTGTCGCGAACCAACCGGAAGTCGATCTTGCGTGAATCCAGATCGACACGGCTGACCTGCACGCGCACCCGGTCCGACATACGGTAGCGAATGCCTGTGCGTTCGCCGCGCAGTTCGTTCTTGATCTCGTCGTACTGGAAGTAGTCGGCGCCGAGCTCGGTGATATGCACCAGCCCTTCGATAAACAGCGAATCCAGTTGCACGAAGATCCCGAACGTTGTCACGCCGTTCACCATGCCGCCATATTCCTCGCCAAGCTTGTCGCGCATGAAATAGCACTTGAGCCAGGCTTCCACGTCGCGCGACGCTTCGTCCGCACGGCGTTCATTCGACGAACAATGCAGCCCGAGTTCTTCCCAGATCGCGACGTTGTTGCGCTGACGGCTGCGCGATTCGTCGTCGGATTTCTGCATGGCCCGCGCGGCCTTCGTCAGACCCGTGCTGAGCGTGATGTCGTGGCCAACCTCGGGCTGATACTTCTTGCCCTGCAGGATGGCGTAGATCGCGCGATGCGTGAGCAAGTCGGGGTATCGGCGAATCGGGCTGGTGAAGTGCGCATACGCTTCGTACGCGAGCCCGAAGTGACCAATGTTGTCCGGGCTGTAGACGGCTTGCTGCATGGAGCGCAGCACCATGCTCTGCAACATCTGTGCATCCGGCCGGTCGCGAACCATGGCCATGAGCGCGGCGTAATCGCTTGCATGCGGCTTCTCCCCGCCACCCAGCGACAAGCCGACACCACGCAAGAACGCCCGCAGGTTTTCCAGCTTTTCGGGCGTCGGCCCCGCGTGCACGCGATACAACCCAGGGTGTTTGTGGCGCTTGAGGAAGTCAGCGGCGCACACGTTCGCGGCCAGCATGCATTCCTCGATCAACCGATGCGCGTCATTGCGATGCCGCGGCACGATCTGCTCGATCTTGCCCTGCGCATTGCAGACGATGTACGTCTCGGTTGTATCGAAATCGATCGCACCACGCTTCTGGCGCGCCGCGTGCAGCGACTTGTAGACGCCATACAGGTTCTGCAATTGCGGCAGCAGATCGGCGCGCTTCGCGGCTTCCGGTCCCTTGGTGTTGGTCAGGACCGAAGCAACTTCCGTATACGTCAAGCGGGCCGCCGAATGCATCACGGCCGGATAGAACTGGTACGCCTTGATCTCGCCGCGCGCGGTGATCACCATGTCGCATACGAGCACACAACGATCCACTTGCGGATTCAGCGAACACAGCCCATTCGATAACTTCTCCGGCAGCATGGGAATCACGCGGCGCGGAAAATACACCGACGTGCTGCGATCGAGCGCATCGACATCCAGCGCCTCGTTCGGGCGCACGTAATGCGAGACGTCGGCAATCGCGACCAATAAACGAAAGCCCGTGCCGCGGCCGACCGTCATGGGCTCACAATACACGGCGTCGTCGAAGTCGCGGGCGTCTTCGCCGTCGATGGTGACGAGCGGCACATCGCGCAAATCCACGCGATGCCGGATATCGACGGGGCGCACTTCGTCCGGCAGTTTCGACGCCTGCTCGAGCGCGCGGTCGCTGAACTCGTGCGGCACGCCGTATTTGCGGACCGCGATCTCGATCTCCATGCCCGGATCGTCAATGTCCCCGATCACTTCCGCCACGCGTCCGAGCGGCTGCGAATGGCGGCTCGGGAAGTCGGTGAGATCCACCGATACCACTTGCCCCACTTTCGCCTTCTTCGGATTCTGCGTGATCAGAATGTCGTGGCCAATGCGCTTGTCTTCGGGCACGAGGATCAGCGCGCCGTTCTCGCTGATCAGCCGGCCGATGATGCGTTTATTCGCACGGTCCGTGACTTCCACGATATGGCCTTCAGGCCGCCCGCGGCGGTCATACCCGACAATACGCGCGAGCACGCGGTCGTTATGCATGACCTTCTGCATTTCGCCGTTGGGCAGGAACAGGTCATCCTGGCCGTCGTCGCGAATCAGGAAGCCGAAGCCGTCGCGATGGCCCTGAACGCGGCCGGCAACGAAGTTCGAGGGATGCGTGAGTTGGTAATAGCCGCGTTTGTCGAGACGGACCTGGCCGTCTCGCTCCATGGCTCCCAATCGCTTGAAAAATCCCTCGCGCTCCTGGCGCTTGATCGACAGAGCTTCGGCGATGTCGTTCGCAGCGAGCGGAGCTTCGCTCGTGCGCAACACGCCGAGAATTTCTTCGCGGCTCGGAATCGGATACGGATATTTGTTCAAGGGCTTATCGATGATCTCTTCTCGTCTAACTGAATGTCGCGGTTAATGGGGGATTACCCGTCGGCAATCCCATCCCAGCTTTACTTTCCAATCCCGCCCGGGACTGGATCGGCGCGTTGCCGGGACGTTGCACTTAACGTTGTTCCGGTTCGTTCACGAATAGTTTGCGAACCATTCTAACACCCGCCAACCGGGCCACATCGGCTCGCAAGCCATATGGGTAATGGCTCGGAGCCGCGTTTCAGTTTCGGTCTCAAAATGCTTGACAGCGCGATACGCCCGGCTATAATTGCGTTCTTTGCTGCACACGCACCTTGCCCAGGTGGCGGAATTGGTAGACGCACATGGTTCAGGTCCATGCGCCGCGAGGCGTGGAGGTTCGAGTCCTCTCTTGGGCACCAAGATTCAAATTCGGAGCAATCCGAAGAAGTCCGGAAAACCCCGTCAATTCTTGTGATTACGGGGTTTTTTGTTTTTTGCGTTTCGACATCCCTCCGTTCGAACCGCGACTGGAAATTGCGTTTCGCAACGTCGAAACTGAGGCGAAGCCCTGCCCCGTCGAATGGTCAGAACCTTTCCCTGCACGCCCGTCCGAACCGCGCGAAGACCTGGTTGCTCCGATAGCGCCGTCCCGGCATGGGGAAAGAAAACTTCCTGAGCCTTTGCCCCAATCCGGCATTAGTTTGATCGAAGCGCAGCGTCGATCACGCAAAAGGCGTCCGTCGACTGGTGCGGGCCGCCGATTCTCGAGAGGATTGCGATAACCGCCGCCTCGGGGACACCGGCCTTTAGCGCGTGCCGACGGTGATTGGCGATGACATCGGCGCTACCTTGTATAACGATTCGCAAACATGCTTAGGAATGCAGATATATCGAAGCGAGAGAACCGATGCTATTCCCTACCGGTCTCCAACATCAATCACAACGGCTCGATCAAAAACCGCACCCGCTTCACCATCGATGTCGCCACCGCGATCGCCGAGAAAATTGGAGCTCGCAAGAGGGTTATTCGCACCCGTTTTTCATTATTCGTATTTCCCGACAGATGAATTCGCATTGTCTTCCTTTATCCATAACGCAGACACCCCTAGGATTTGCTCATCCTCAGAATCAGGACAAGCCCGTTGCGCCTCTCCTGTATCGCATGAACCTTAGGGAATCTTATCGATGCACCAGCGCTCCACGAATGTTTCCCCAACAGTGCCGCGGACCACGCGCGCCAAAATCCTTGTTCTCATCGCGGTGATTTTGGCCTGCATCAGCCTGCCTTTAAGTCTTTCGGCGGGGCCTGCCGCCCAAACCTTCATCGGTCGAGACCTTCCGGGAGGGACCGTTGCGCTGTCATGGATCACCAATGCCTTCATGCTCGCCTGCGGCAGTACCCTGATGGTGGCGGGTGCACTTGCCGATCACTATGGCCGCAAGAAAATCTTCTTCATCGGCATGTTCGTCATGACGCTCGTTTCGCTTGTGATGCCGCTCGCACCAAGCGTCTTGTGGCTCGACTTCCTTCGCGT
>NZ_JAQGMM010000408.1 GCF_028292365.1 Caballeronia sp. | reverse complement strand
GCTGATGTCGCTTTGGTATTTGCCCTTCGATGAGCAAACGCCCGCGACGCCAACTATCCGCCAACCATCCGCCGTCCCCTTCCCCACCCGCTGGCAACAACGGTCATTCCCGCCAGCGCCACCAGCGTAATGCCATATACGTCGGTAGTCAGACGCAACCCAACGACATGGACCATCGTCCCCGCGATAATCGCCGGCACGCTGAACGCCAGATAACTCAGCACGTAAAACGCCGCCATCAGCCCTGCGCGTTCGTGCGCTTCAGCCAGCGGCAAGACCGAGCGCAATGCGCCTTGAAACGCCGAACCGAAGCCCATGCCTGCCAAGGCAGTCCCGGCGAAAAAGATCCCCGCATTCCCCGCGTGTACCCCCGCCAGCGTCACCAGCAATCCGGCCGCAAGGACCACCGCACCCGTCATCAGCAACCGGGGCGTGCTCAACGCGCGCAACAGCAGCACAGCGACCAGACCGCCACCCGTTAAAGCAAATACGACCCAGCCGCCCGTCATGACGTCGTTGTCGCCTGTCACGGCGCGTGCAAGCGTCGGTCCCAACGACAGATAGAACCCGCCCAGCGCCCATACCGCGACGTTGACCGGTGCAATGCGCAACATTGCGGCGCGCGCCGCCCGGGGCACGCGCACGCGCGGCAGCAGCGAAGCCAACGTCCCCGGGCTGCGGCTCACCGTCTCCGGCAGCATCCACACGCCCACCGCCTGAAGCACGAACATCGCGACCAGCAAGTAGTAGACGGTCTGCATGGGCGCGGGTGCATAGTCGACCAGCAAGCTCGTGCCAAGCGCGCCCACCCCCATGCCAAGCAGCGGCGAAAGCGTATTGACCAGCGACCCGCGGGTGCGGCTTGCATCGAGAATCGCCGCGCCCAGTGCGCTCGTTGCCGTACCGGTTGCGAAGCCCTGAAGGACACGCGCCAGGATCAACACCTGGACGCTGTGAGCACTAGCGAAGATCAGCATGGCCACGACCTCGAGCACCATGCTGCCGATAATCGCCGGTCGTCGGCCAATGTGATCGGACAGTGACCCGGTCGTCAGCAGCGCGACCAGCAGGCTGAATGCGTAGACGCTGAATACCAGCGTCAACGTCGCCGACGAGAACCCCCACGCCTCCTGATACAGCCGGTAAAGCGGCGTCGGCGCACTCGATGCGGCAAAGAACAGTGCCGCGATGAACGCATAAAGCGGCAGCGCGTAACGCGTCCTGTCAGGAAGAAACGGAGGATCGGTATTAACGGCCATTGCACGCTCCGGAAAATAAACGCAAAATAATTGCTTTAGCGAATTGTGCGCGCTGTTTCTCGTTAATGCAACGTTTTAGCTTTAACGAGTTTAATCGATACGAGCGCGCAAGGCGGAGAGGAACAGGCAATGGCAGCAAGAGAAGGGTTGCGACCCGGTGGACGCAGCGCGCGAGTGCAGGAGTCCGTGCATCACGCAGTCAGGACGTTGCTGGACGAAATGGCGCGCGAGGAACTCACCGTGCCGCAGGTCGCGGCGCGCGCCGGGGTGACGCCGTCCACCATCTACCGCCGTTGGGGTGATTTACCCACCCTTCTCGCCGATGTCGCCCTGCAGCGTTTTCATCCGGATAACGGACCGGCCGACATGGGCTCGCTGCGCAGCGATCTGGAAACATGGGCGCAGGGATACCAGGAGGAGATGTCGTCGGAACCCGGCCGCGCCATGACACGCGATGTGCTGGCAAGCAACGATACCCGCAGCCCTGCCTGTCAGTGCGCGGCCATTACGCGCTCGCAGATCCAGATGATTCTGGACCGGGCGGTCGAACGAGGCGAAACGCCGCCCGATATCAATAACGTGATGGATAACGTGGTTGCACCGCTCATCTATCGCCTGCTCTTCGACGATGCCCCGATCGACCCGGCATTCGCCCGCAGCCGCATGGCGATGTTGCTGGCCCCGGGCCGGTGAGCGCCGTGCCCGCGCTTTTCACGGCTGACGGCCGGTACCAGGCATTTCGTGAAAGACATTCTGGACATCTACTTAGGCCTGCCGATCATGATGAATGGTTTTCAACCATGGGATCGTCGTGCCGGAGCGCATCGGGCAAGCTCGAAGTCCGGATGAAATCGGTCAGGCGGGCGCGACTTATTCCAGAATGGGTCGAAGGGGAATAAATCAGGCAGGCGGGCAGTCTTGTTACCAGGTCTCATGGACGCGGTTGCGCATGGAATAACGATTGGGTACAACGTACCCAATTACGTCCGACGTCAAGGGGAATGGAGATGCAACCGATTTCGCGTCATCTGCAGCTTGCATCGGGCGTGGTGTTGCTACTCTATTTGTTCCTCCATCTGGTCAACCATGCGCTCGGCATCTGGTCACTGGATCTGGCTGGACGAGGTCTGATGCTTGCCATCAGGCTCTGGCACAGCACGCCCGGCACGATCCTGCTCTACGGCTCGGCCGCGCTCCATTTCTCGTTGGCCTTACGCACACTCTACGCGCGTCGCCACTGGGTGCTGCCCGCCACCGAATGGATTCGCCTCTGGGCAGGACTCAGCCTGCCTTTGCTGCTGATCCGCCATGCAGTGGGAACCCGCCTCGCCGCCTCGCTTTACGGCTTCGAACCGGACTACGAAAAAATAGTGATTTCCCTGATTTCGAGCGGCACACAGGGTTTGCAACTTGCGCTGCTCGCGCCGGGCTGGGTGCACGGCTGCCTCGGACTTTGGCTACGTTATCGCCACCACGATTTCATGCGCCGCTCCAAGCCCGCGTTGTTGGCGTTGCTTATTGGTTTGCCGCTGCTGTCGGCGGCCGGCTTCATGCACATGACGCGGACAGTGGAGGCGGCTAGCGCCCACCTTCCCGCCGCTGATCCAAAACTCCTGGCGCATCGGGACGCGCTGGATGAATGGCGTCGCGATCTCCTGATGCTTTACGCATCGCTGGTCATCGGCGCCGTGGGCGCGGGTCTGCTACGTAATCGGCATGAGCGCCGAAGTCTGGTGAAGTCTGGTTAGCCATCGCTCGATACTTGAATCAGCCGGCAACTGTTATAGCCCATGCCCGCCTCACCTCGACTCATGCATCCCACGTTGCGTAGCTGATACGACCCCTTGGCAGCGCGGCAAAATTAGCCTCAACACGCTGGTCCTTGCGCATCACACAGTGGCATCATTGTCCCCTCGCTTCTTCCACGAGCCTCTTGCGAACATGTCGAATCTGATCGTACATGGCGGCGTCCCGCTACGCGGGGAGATCACGCCGTCCGCCAATAAAAACGCTGTCCTCCCCATCCTTTGCGCCACGCTGCTGACTGATCAGCCGCTGCGTCTCATCGGCGTCCCTGAAATCACCGACGTCAAAAAGATCCTCGAGATTTTCCGTACGCTAGGCAGCAACGTGTCGATGGACTTTTCCACTGGCATCCTCGACCTGCATCATCACGCAACGAGCTTCGACCCCGTCGCGCATCATTTGCCCGAGGAGATGCGCTCTTCCATCATGCTGGTGCCGCCTTTGCTTGCGCGATTCGGTGTGGCGCGGCTGGAAAACGACGTCAAGGGCTGCACGCTGGGCGTTCGGGAAATAGATCCGCACGTAGAGGTATTCGAGCGTTTTGGCGCGAAGGTCGAACGCACGCCCGACTCGCTTATCGTGCGGGCCGCCAAGCAGATGACCGCGAATCATCACTGGCTGGACTATGCCTCGGTCACCACCACCGAGAACTTCGCGCTCTGCGCGGCCGCGGCGAACGGTACATCGACGCTGGTCAACGCGGCATCGGAACCGCACGTGCAGGAGTTTTGCCGTTTCCTCGCGATGCTTGGCGTGCCCGTCGAAGGTATTGGCACGTCGCGTCTAAGCGTTACGGGCATCACGGGCGGCCGCAAGCTTAGCGGCGGCGAGTTTCGTTTTAGCGAGGACTTCCACGAAATTGCGACCTTCCTCGCGCTCGGAGCGATCACTGGCGGCGACATCGCGGTGAGGAATACCGCGCCCGACCAGTTCCCGCTGATCGACAGGACCTTCGCGAAGTTTGGTGTGAACGTGGAGCATAAAGACGGCTGGTCGCGTGCATTCCAGGACGGTCCATTGCGCGTGCGCCGGCCGTTCACGCAGAACATTCTCACCAAGGTGGAAGCTGCGCCCTGGCCGTATCTGCCGGTCGACCTGCTGCCCATCTTCATTGCGCTCGGCGTGAAAGCCGAAGGCAGCGCCATGTTCTGGAACAAGGTCTACGACGGCGCCATGGGGTGGTCGACCGAACTATCGAAATTTGGCGCTCACGTGTTCCTGTCGGATCCGCATCGGTTGATCACGTTCGGCGGCCTGCCCTTGAGTCCTGCGAAAGTGGAGAGCCCGTACATTATCCGCGTGGCGATCGCGTTGCTGATGGTCGCGGCAAGCATCAAGGGGCGTTCGGAGATCATCAATGCACTGCCAATACGCCGTGCACATCCGCGCTTTGTAGAGAACCTGCGCTCGGTCGGTGCAGACGTGGAGTGGACCAGCAGCGAGTGACATAAGAAGTAAATAGGCGTCGCGGCCGGTAGCCGCGACGCCATCAAGCTTGAACCGTGCCGGTGACCGTAAAACATCCACCGGCACGACTTCCGCTGCATCAAATCAATAGCCGAGCGCAAGTCCCGAGTTACGACGCGGATCGTTCGCGCCATAGAACCGATTCTTGCCCACCGGCTTGCCGCCCAGTGACGGCGCGCCCACCAGAATGGCCGCTACATGGTTGGCCGGTTGCGGACCCGAGAACTTCTGACCCCATCCTTCAAGGATCTTCTGCGTATCGGGGCTCAGCGTGAAGCGCTCGAGATTCGTCGTTTCCGGCAGCCATTGCTGATGAAAGCGCGGTGCATCTACAGCCTCCTGAATGTTCATCCCGTAGTCGATCACGTTGAGCATGGTCAGGAGCGTAGCGGTAATGATGCGGCTGCCACCCGGCGTGCCGACCACCATCACGGCCTTGCCGTCCTTCGTGACAATCGTCGGGCTCATGGACGACAACGGACGACGCCCCGGTCCAATCGCGTTAGCCTCGCCCTGCACCAGCCCATACATGTTAGGCACACCGATCTTCGACGTGAAGTCATCCATCTCGTCGTTGAGCATCACGCCTGTCTTGTTTGCCATCACACCCGAGCCGAACCAGTCGTTGAGCGTGTAGGTCACCGACACCGCGTTGCCCCATTTGTCGACGATCGAATAATGTGTCGTGTTGGTGCCTTCATGCGGCGCGACACCCGGCTTGATCTCCTGCGATACCCCCGCCTTGTGCGGATCGATTGCCTCCCGGATCTTGGCCGCGTAGTTTTTGTCGAGCAGACGGTCCAGCGGATTTTTCACGAAATCGGGGTCCCCCAGATAGCTGTTGCGGTCCACATAAGCGTGGCGCATGGCCTCGATCTGATACTGCATGGCCTGGGCTGAACGGAAGCCGAGGCTTTGCATCGGATAGCCTTCGAGGATATTCATGATCTCGCAGATAGCGACCCCGCCCGAGCTCGGCGGCGGCGCCGAGACCACGTGGTAACCGCGATAATCGCACTCGACCGGTGCGAGTTCGCGCGTCTTGTACTGGTCTAGATCGGCCTGCGTGATGATGCCCTTGCCGGCTTGCGTCGACGAAACGAGCGCATTGGCGACCCAGCCCTTGTAGAAGCCGTCGGGACCCTTGGCGCTGATCTCGCGCAACGTCTTCGCGAGGTCTCTTTGCACGAGCCGCTGGCCGACCTGGTACGGTTCGCCGTGGTTCAGGAAAATCGCGCCGGAGCCGTGCGGATCCTTCTTGAAGTCGTCCGTCGCGGTCCCGAGGATATCGATGTCGCCCTGGTCGAGCACGAAGCCCTCTTGAGCATATTTGATGGCCGGCGCGATCACTTCGGCGCGCTTCATGGTGCCGTATTTCGTCAGCGCCATTTCCATGCCGGACACCGTGCCCGGCACGCCGACCGCCAGATAACCCTTGGTGCTCAGTCCCGGGATCACGTTGCCGTCCTTATCCAGGTACATGTTCGCGGTGGCGGCCAGCGGCGCTTTTTCGCGAAAATCGAGGAAGGTCCTGCGGCCATCGGCGAGCTGGATCGTCATGAAACCGCCGCCGCCAATGTTGCCGGCCGCAGGATAGACCACCGCGAGTGCGTAGCCGACAGCAACGGCCGCATCGACTGCGTTGCCGCCGTCCTTGAGCACGTCGACGCCAATGCGCGTGGCGAGATGCTGCGCGGTAACGACCATGCCGTTCTCGGCGGCTACCGGGGCTTGCGAAGCCGCCTGCGCGCCGGCATAGCAAATGACGAGCGCCGCCGCAAGAAGCGACTGGGCCAGACGATCGAATTTCATTGTTTGAGTGTCCGTTGCTGAGTAAAAGGAACCTGCGAGGAACGTGCGAGAGGCGAGAGAACGCTTGTGCAGCAGTGACCTGGCGTCCCGGTTCAACCGGAAAGCCAGTACCGCGCACAATACCAACAAAGATTACAAACGGAAACCCGCAAAAGCCGCAGTAGAAAAACCGGGCCTAGCCTGCTTGGGATAGCTGAGTGCGCAGGTCGGTCAACGACTTGCGCTGCCCGCCGTCTGCGTCGAAGTTCTCGGGCGCGAGCCATTGTTCGAACGCCGCACGCAGCGCGGGCCATTCGCTGTCAATGATTGAAAACCACGCGGTATCCCGTGTCCGCCCCTTGTAGAGCACGGCCTGCCGGAAGATACCCTCGAACTGAAAACCCAGCCGCGCAGCCGCTTGCCGCGAAGGTGCATTCAACGCATCGCACTTCCATTCGTAGCGGCGGTAGCCGAGTTCATCGAACGCATGTTTCATTAACAGGAACTGGGCTTCTGTCGAGATCGGCGTGCGTTTGAGCAGCGGTGAGAACGCCACATTGCCGACTTCGATAACCCCATTGGCCCGGTCGATCCGCATCAGCGACAGCGTGCCGATCGCGGTTCCCCTCTTCAGGTCGATGACTGCATAGTGCTGTGGATCGGGACTGACCGCGGCACGTTCGACGTACTCGCGATAGCTCGCTGCATCGTCGAACGGGCCTACCGGCATGTAGGTCCAGTCACGGCCATCCGGGGCCTGGCTAAAGGCGGCGAAGAGATCGGACGCGTGCTGCGGTTCGAGCGGTTCCAGCCGGCAGTATTGTCCTTCGATGGGATAGCGCGGCGGGTGCACACGCGCAGTCCAGTGGGGCACGGACTCGCCAATGGGTTGCTGATACTGATTCAAGATGCTGGGCATAACGGTTCCTAGGGCGGCATGGGGCGGTCGTGAAGCAGAAGCTTAAACGTAGGCGAAGCATGTGCTAACGTACGCGCATCATGGAACCTTAAAAAGTGCCACATTCCCTATTTTTCATGGCTCCACGCTTTTCGCTTAGCCTGCTGGCATGCACTTTCGCAATTTCCTGACGCGCTTATGACAACCGCCGCTTCGTCGCCTGTGCCCCAAACCCTGCTTGAGGCGCCGCTCGCCAAAGGTCCCGGCGCGGCGCCCATGCAACGCCAGTTGCATCATCGATTCAAGGAAGCCATCCTGGGCGGCCACCTCGCGCCAGGAAGCCGTCTGCCGGGTTCGCGCGCGCTGGCAGAGTCGCTGGCGATCTCCCGCAACACGGTGACCGCCGCGTACGACTTGCTCGCGGCGGAGGGGTATGTGCAACCTGACCGGCAAGGCACGCGGGTAGCAACGTTGTCACGTCCGGCGCCACTGCAAGGCAAGCGCAATGCGCCGCTGGCGCCAGTCATTGCACAGCGGCTGACGCGCATTCAGGTTCAGGTCGCCGCTCCGCCGTCCGACTGGAGCGCCGCGTTGCGCCCGGGTGTGCCGGCCTTGTCGCACTTCCCACTGGCTGCGTGGCAGCGTGCGATCGATCGTGCGATTCGAAACGCGGGGCCATCGGCGCTTGGTTACGGCGATCCTCCGGGTGAGCCGGCGTTGCGTGCGTCGATTGCGCGGCATCTGGGCTTAGCCCGAAGTGTGCGATGTGAGCCGGCTCAGGTCGTAATTACCGAGGGCGCACAAGAAGCGCTGTCGCTCTGCGTGCGCTTGCTGACCAATGCCGGCGATACGGCGTGGATCGAGGACCCGGGTTATCGGGGAGCAAAAGCTGCGATGCGGGCGGGCGACCTGCGCATGGTGCCGATGCGCGTTGACGCCGATGGCCTGATCGCTAGTGAAAGCGACTGGAATTCGCAGCCGCCACGGCTGATCTACACCACGCCTTCGCATCAATATCCCGCGGGCGCGGTGCTGACCGTCGCGCGCCGGCTTGAGCTGATCGCGAAGGCGCAGCAGCATGGCGCGTGGATTATCGAAGATGACTACGACAGTGAATTCCGCCACGCGGGCGAGCCTATTGGCGCCATGCAGGGTTTAGTGGCGCAGGCGCCCGTGCTGTATGTGGGCACGTTCAGCAAGACAATGTTCCCGTCGTTGCGCCTGGGGTTTCTTGTGCTGCCGGAGACCCTCGTAGCGCAGATGCACACACCGCTGGACGATATGCTGCGAGGCGGTCATCGTTACGAACAGCTCGCGTTGGCCGAGTTCATTGAAAGCGGTCAGTTCAGCCGGCATTTGGGCCGCATGCGGCGTTTGTATCGCGACCGGCAGCATGCGTTAAGAGATGCCCTGACGCGGCACATGCCGATGACGCATGTCATTGAAGGCGGGTATTGCGGCTTGCATTTAACGGTACGGCTGCCAGCGTGCTACCCGGACCGCGAGATCGCCGATGCAGCCCGGCAGCATGGCATGGCGCCCACTCCGCTATCCAGTTTCGCGCTGCATCCCATGCCCGAGGATAACGGACTCGTGCTCGGGTATGGAAATACATCGGCGGAGTTGTTTGAGCCTCTGGTCCGGCTTTTGGCTAGACTGGTTCGCGGTGTGAAGGTTTAAAGCGGTTGCTGGAGCGGGCATGGTTCAGCACGCTCTAAACCAGAACATCTGAAAACACCCGGTTAGCAAAGTGGTTCGAATCCGTGCCACTGTTCAACACCCCCACGGTCTTCAAGTCGTCTGCGTACAGCGCGATTTCCTTTTTGAACGCGTCGCCGGTTGGATGATGATGATCCGTGTGGCTCTTGAGCATGGCGGTCAGTTGCGCCACATCCGCTTGCGGTGCGTACTGCGCGAAGATCGCCGCTGCGTCCGCGGGATGGTTCGCCGTCCATTCCGTTGCATCGAGCAAAGCCTGCGTCAATCCCTGGGCCGCCGCGCGATCCTTCCTCACCAGCGACCCACGCACGCCGAGTACACAGCACACACGCGTCTGATACTCGCCGCACAGGTTATTCGACACTTCATAAAGGTGATCCGATTCCCGCAGCATCCAGATGGTCGGGTCTCCGTCCGCAATCGCGTGGACCTCGCCCTTCTTCAACGCCTCGCCCAGCAGGTTGGCAGGATACTGCCGCCACTGAACCTGGCTGTCCGGATCGATGCCGAGCTTCTTGAACACAACGGCGAAGAAATTCTTGGTGGGACTCGCCATGTCGCTCACGCCTATGGTCTTGCCGCGCAAGCCCTGCAGATCGACAATTCCCGAACTGCGTGTCGCGAGCAAGCGCATGCAGCCGCCGTGAATGCCGGCAGTGAGCTTGACGTCGAAACCCTGTTCCAGCGGCTTGATCCAGCGCAGCGCCATGCCAACACCAGCATCCGACTTGCCGGTCGCAATAGCTTCGAGCAACTGGTCCGTCGACCCGGCGAAGTTGATCAACTCGACGTCCAGGCCGCGCTTGGCAAAGAAACCTTGCTTGACGGCCACCGGTACCGGCGCCGTACAAATCGATCCGGCGTTCCACGATAACTTCAACTGTTTCAACTTGCCGTCGTCGGCACGGGCAGGCAGTCCGACAAGGCCAAACGACGCCCCGCCAAGTGCCGCCGCGCCGGCAGTCCACGCGGTCTTTCGCAACCAGTCGCGGCGCGATATGTTTTCCGGCACGACGATTCTTTCGCCGCTATCGGCATCAGGACGATTCATCAAATATTCTCCACGGGTCATTCGTTATTGATGTTTTGTCTGTGTGATTTTCGTCGGAAAACTTGCTCACCAAATCAAGCAACCAGACCGAGTAATGCCAGTACTTCGCGCCGGAGTTCGACCAGCTTGGGATCATCGCGATGACGCGGATAAGGCGCGTCATTACGCACTTCCGCAGTCACGCGTGCCGGACGCTCGCTGAAAACAATCACCCGGTTCGCCAAGAACAACGCCTCCTCTACATCGTGTGTCACGAGCAGGACCGAGAAGCGCGCGTCCAGCCACAACTTCACCAGTTCACCCTGCATGCGCAGTCGCGTGAGAGAGTCCAGCTTGCCGAACGGCTCGTCGAGTACGAGCAACTCAGGATCGTTGACCAGCGCCCGCGCCAGCGCAACACGCTGCGCCATGCCACCCGACAACTGATGCGGATACGCCGCCGCAAAGTCGGTCAGACCGACCAGTTGCAACGCTGCGTCTATACGCTGTTCCGCCGAACGCGCGCCTTCGGGGAGAGGTTCGGCCGAGCGCGGCGTGCTCCACGGAAACCGCCGGCGCCTTCGTTGCGCCTCAGGGCCCAAGCCAACATTGCCGCGTACCGTGCGCCACGGATACAACGTCGGATCCTGAAACACCACGACCCGCGACGGGTCCGGTCCGCGTATAGCCACCCCGTTCGACGACACGGTACCCACCGCGGGGGCATCAAGTCCCGCCACGAGTCTGAGTAAGGTCGACTTGCCGCAGCCGCTGGGCCCGAGTAACGCGACGAATTCACCCGGGGCGACCGAGAAGCTGACATCGTCGAGAACCGGCAGCGCTGCGCCGTGCAGCGAGAACCGATGACTGACTTCAGTGACGTCGATACGCGCGCCGGTTGCCGGGGCCTTGAATGCCTGCTGCGCTGATTGCCCGGCGTGCGCAATGCCTTGCGTGCTTACCATTTCAACAACCCCTTCTGCCAGGCGAGTAACCGGTCTCTAAAGCGGAACAGCAACGTGATTAACCCGGAACACATCAACGCCATGACCAGCAACGCCGCGTACATGTTCGAATAAGCCGCCCATCCCTGCGCCCATTGCAAATACCAGCCGAGCCCTGCTTTAACGCCCATCATCTCGGCCACGATCAGCACGGAAAACGACGCGCCCAGTCCCATGAAAAGTCCGACGAACACCGACGGCAACGCGGCCGGTATAGCAACCTTCAGGATCAGGAAACCGGGGCGTGCGCCCAGCGTTCGTGCGATATCGTAGAACATGCTGTTGACTCCGGCGACACCCGACCAAGTAAGCACGGCTACAGGAAACCCGGTTGCGAGCGCGATCAGGAAAACACTGGCGCTGAAGCTCGACGGGAAGAAAAAGAACGCCAGCGGCAACCAGGCCGTGGCGGGCAACGGACCGATCAGCCGTAATACCGGATGCAGCCAGTACCCCACCGCCCGCGACCAGCCGATGCCAACGCCCGTCACAAATCCCACCACCGCACCGATCACATACCCATAAGCAAGTAATCCGAATGAATGAGCGACGCTTGAACCAAGGCGCGGGAAGTCATCGAAATAAACTGCGATCAGCGCTTGAGGGGGAGCAAAAAACGGTCGAGGCAGCCATTCGAGTTTCGCGGTAAGTACTTCCCACGCGGTCACACCCACCGCGAGCGCGACCAGCCAGGGCATGGCCTTGAGCCAGCGTTCAGCGCGTGATTGCGCCGCATCGGGCTGGCGCGCCAGCAGGCTTCTGCGCGCCGCCACGCCAATCAGCAGCGCCGTCAACGCGAGCACTAGTTTGAGCACAATCAGATGGCCGGTGTAGGGCCACTCATCCGCATCGGGCCACCAGCGTGTCAGGCCCGCACTGGCGAGCCACGCCAACGCCGCTAGCCACGCCGGCAGCAGGCTCGTGCCCGACGCGCTCGATGACGCCGCGCTCACGCGGGCTGGTTGCGTCCGGATGCTTGCGGCATGCGGCTGGAACCCGACACCGGGGTGTCCCGACGCCTGATCGAAATGAGGAGTGCCGGACATGATGGGAAGGCCCTCGTATGTTGAAATAAGCCCTGTGCGCAGGCTCTGAAGCCGGGTATTGGTGTATTGCCACGGCGCGTTGAAAAGCTACAAACGCCAAGACTAGCGACGCTTCGGCCTCTTAACAATTATTCGTTTGCGATATGGTTATGAGGCCAGGCGCTTTATTGATTCCATGATGGTTCAGGCGATGTCAGCCTTCTCGCCTTGCCACACGCTATGCGCATAGAGGGTCTCGCTGAAGTCGGGCGGCACGTCGCCATTCAGACGCGCTTCATGCCGGTCGAGATCGGCGAGAAACAGATCGCGGCTGATCCGGCTCACCACCGCCGGAATATCGCGTTTCATGCTTGGCACGTCGCCTACCGGCACACCGAAGCTCACGAGGCCCGCGGGGTTGTAGACGTGAAGGTTCGCCAGATGAGGCGCCGTTCCAGGAATTTTCTCCAGATACTCGAGCGCCGCACCAAGATAGGGATGGGCGCCGAGGTAATCATCGCGCTCGTGGTCCTCGGGAACATACCGGTCGCGCCACAGCAAAATATCTTTCGATACCGCTGAAAGCTCGGGTCGAACGGCCGGATCGATAAGGTAGCCCGTACCCGCGATGGCAAAGTCGAAGTGGAATTGTTCGTTGCCCACACGGGCCACAATCCGTCCACCCTCCGCGCTCGCGTGGCTCCAGGCCGCGCCAGGATGCAGATGGAAGTTTGGATGCTTCGTCGCGCGTTCCACGGCATCGACCGGCGGCGTTGAACCCGCCTGCCGAAAGCGTAATGCCTGACGCCAACGCACAGCGTCCGGTAACGCAGGATAGTTGTCGTACGCACCCGGATACGCACGAGTACGCGTAATGGGAACGGCGGAAATCGCGGCGCGGCGCACGAAGAGATGCGCTTGCGCCGCGCCCGTTTCCAGCGCCGTGGCGGCCGCGTCGAAGGCAGATGCCGCACCGCCAATCACCGCGACCACTTTCCCCTTGAGCGCATTGAAATCGATAGCCTCGGACGTATGTGCGTAGAGCGAGCGCGGCAGGTTCTCGTGCAGCACGGCCGGTATCTGCGCGGCACCGTTACCCGCTACGCCGTTGCACAAGATCACCTTGCGTGCTGTCTCGACATGCTCCTCGCCCGCCGCGTTCAGCAGGCGCAACCGGAAGTGCGAGTCCACCGGTTCTATCCGCGCGAGCCGTGTGCCGTAGCGAATCGGGATCTTCAGGAAATGCCGATACCATCCAAGATATTCGGCCCAGCGCGCGCGGGGAATCCGGTCGATGTCCGCATAGGCCGCCGCGCCCCAACGCGCTTCAAACCACGCCTGGAAGCTCAACCCCGCGACGCTGAGTTCGGGCCCGGTCAGTGTCTTCGGTGTACGCAATTTGTTCATGCGCGCCCGGTTGAGCCAGACGCCCGCGCCTGCTTCGTCGGCTGCCGCGTCGATCACCGACACCTTGCCAATACCGGCGCGCCGAAGCGCGAATGCGAATGCGGCGCCCGTCTGCCCGCCGCCAACGATCACGACGTTATGGTCAATACCTGCCCGGTCGGGGACCCAGTTATCCGGGTCGGGACCTAGCAGTCGCAGCGCGTCGAGCGCGTTTGCATCGGGATCGGGGGTGGCTGTCATCGAGCGGGTTCAATCCGGAAATGGAGGGATGATCGAGATATTGAAAAGGGACGCTCGCACTGGCAACCAAGCAATTCAACTTTGCTTAGACGCTTTTTACGGAACGCAACGGCTATAGCCAGCCCAATCACCAGCCCTATAACCAGCCCCCCACCTTATTTCGACGAATGCTCCCTATGCCACGCGAGCAATTGCTGTGAGGGAGGCATGTGCCACTTATTACCTTCATCGATGAGAAAACCGCTCCGGTGCCACTCCTTCACAATCTTGTCGAGCGCCGCGACCGTGTCGGTCTCACCCTTGCGCACCCAGATCACCGAGGGTGACGGAATCAGTTGGTCAGGTATCGGCGACTCATAGTCCTGCCACTCGCCCGAAGTACTCGCGAGCCGGGCCTGGATACCGGGCGTCACGTGAACCGATGCCACGCACGTCCCGCCGCGCATCGCCAGCAGCGCTTCGGGCATGCCTTTGAAACCCTTGACCTGTGCCCCGTATTGTTCAATCAGCGGACGCGTGTAGTTACTGCCTTGCGATACGCAAACAGGCTTGCCGCGCAGATCGTTCCAACTATGGATACCCGCTCCCTTGTGAACCATCGCGGAGCCGCCGATCTCCTCGAACGGCGTGGGCACATGACTCAGTATCTCGTCGCGCTCTTTCGTGTACTGCATGCTGGCGATCAGCGCATCGACCTTGCCCTGCTGGAGAAATTGCACGCGGTTCGGAGGCGTGACTTCCACGGCTTCAAATTTCACGCCAAGACGCCGGGCGAGATCTTGGGCAAGTTCAACGTTGTAGCCGATGGGCTCGCGAGTCTGCGGGTCGAGTGAACCGTAGGTGCCGTCGAGCACGACTCCAACGGTAAGCGTGCCGCGTGACTTGATCCGGTCGAGGGTGGCGTCGGCGTGAACGGTTTGCGAGAGCGCAAACGCGGTCAGGGAAACGCTTAAGAAGGTGGTGAAGCGAAATTTCATCGGCTGGGATTTTCTGTGACGGGTGCATCGATACGAAAAACAGCGAGTTCATCCGGGGCGCACTGCGCGATCAGACCGGTCTCCCAATCGAGATATTGACGAGCGGCATCGAGATTGCCATCGTGGCGATCGTGGACAAAGAACAGATAGTCGATGCGTTCGGCATCGGCGGGAATATCCGGCGTCGATGCCAGCGGCAAGCCCGCTTGTCTCCAGGTATCGATTCCATTGGCGGCAAGATAAAGCGACGTGAAACCCAGCTCGCGCAGGTCCGTCGCCGCGATGCCTGCTACTGCAGGTTCGTCTGCGAATAGCAGCAGCGTGTCGCCCGGTGCGGCCTTAAGCGCGGTGAGCGTTTTCGCGAGTTGCGGGCGAATCGACCAGTGCGCACCAGCAGCATGTTCCCGCCTGTAGGCGGCACTCGATCGCAAATCAAGCAGCAACACCTGACCCGTTCCGGCTTCGCGCAACGCGGCTGTGTCGAGCAGCGGCAAGGACGATTGCGCCGACGCAATCTGCTTGCCGATGTGCAGCGTAGCGGCATTGCGGGCATCGATCAACGCGGCCTCAAAGCCCAGTTGCACGAGCCATGTAGCAATCACAGGAGCACGCACGCCGTCGTAATCAACTAGCAAAACGCGGGCATCCCGCACACCGATGGTCTGGTCGGTCGCCTGCACCAATTGCCCTCCGGGCGCGTGAATGGCGTTTGGCAGACAATCGTGCGCGAACTCTTCCTGTGTGCGGACATCGATCAGGAAGGTCGTCCGGTGCGGATCAGCAAGCCATTCTTGCGCGGCCGAAGCATCGAGCGTCGCAACGTCGAAGCGCGCGGCAAGCTTGGCCGTGCGCGTCTGCGCGTCAGCTACCGCCGCTTCGTTCAGACCCTCCGCATAGCGGCGCTCGCTGCCATGTTCGAGCTTGAGTCCCGCCAGCGCCCAGCCTTGCGTGCCATTCTCCAGCGCGATCACCGGATTCGGCACGCCAAGGTTGCGCAAGGTCTGCGCGCCGATAATGCTGCGTGTGCGGCCAGCGCAATGAATCACGATCGGCGTTGCAGGGTCGGCAACAAGCGTTCCGATCCGGTACGCGAGCTCGCCGTTTGGGACAGGAATAGCGCCAGGAATGGTCATCTTCCGATGTTCATCGAGCGTACGTCCGTCGAACAACGCATGTGCTCGTCCTTCTTCAATCAGCACCGCAAGTTCTTCCGGTGACAAATGCGGCGTTCCATACGCGTGTTCAACGAGTTCGCCAAAGGTCTTCGATGGCAGATTCACCCCTTTAAACAGCGTATAACCAGCCGCCAGCCAGCCGCGCGCACCCTCGCGCAGGACGGAGACATTCGTGTAACCAAGCGCCCTCAAACGACGTCCAGCGTGTACCGCGATACCTTCGCCATCGTCCAGCAAGACGATCCGCGTGTCGGGTCTAGGCACCAGTCGCGGCGCATCTATTTCCAGCCGGCTGTACGGCAACGGGATGGCGAAGAACGGATGCCCTTCACCGAATTGCCCAGCTTCGCGAACATCGAGCAAGGCGATTTCGGCTTCATCGTTAAGCCATGCGCGGACAACGGAGGCATCGATGAAAGCCGCGTCGTTTCGGATTGAGGTCATGGGAGAAGGGCCAGAATGAGCTATGGACTGCTTTTAGGACAGCACGCTGCGAAACGCTTGTGCGAGGTCGAGGATGAGATCGTCCGCATCCTCCAACCCGACGTGCAACCGGATCACGGCGTCCTGTCCCTGCCAATAACTCTGGGAACGCAAACGTCGCGGCGGTGCGATCAGGGCGAGGCTTTCATATCCGCCCCATGACGCGCCAATGCTGAATAGCTTCAACGCGTCGATCAGAGCCGCAGCCTGGCTGGTATCGGTGTCACGTACAGCGAACGAGACAAGCCCGTTCGCGCCGTGGAAATCTCGCGACCACAATGCATGTCCGGGATCAGTGGCCAACGCCGGATGGAAGACGCGTGTGACTTGCCTTACGCGCTGCAAATATGACGCAACAGCAAACGCGCCGCGCCCGTGTTGCGCGAGGCGTACGGGCAGCGTTCGGATGCCGCGCAATGCGAGGTAAGCGTCGTCGGCGCTGACGCTTAAGCCCAGTGCGTCGTGAGTCTCCCTCAAGCGTTGCCCGATGGCTGCATCAGAGGTCGATACGGCGCCCTGCATCAAGTCCGAATGTCCGCCCAGATATTTGGTGACAGCCTGAATGGAGATATCCACGCCCAGCGCCAGCGGCTGATAGAGCAAGCCCGCGCCCCACGTGTTGTCAGCGGCGAGCAAGACCCCTTGCTCGTGCGCAAAATCCGCAAGCGCCGGCAGATCGATGATCTCGTAGAGAAACGAACTCGGTGACTCTGCATAAATCAGTCGTGTATTCGCTTGAAGCAGCTTATGCGGCAGACCCTCCGCTGCGCTGAAGTAGGTGAATTCAACACCCAGCCGCGTCAGCAGCGGTTCGATCCGTTCGCGTACGGGCCCGTAGACACCGTCGTGAACCAGCACGTGATCGCCCGGCGACAACAAGCTAATGAACACCAGTGAAATTGCCGACAAACCTGAGGGGGCAAGCAGCACGTCACGCGCCCCTTCCAGTTCCCCGATAGCCGCTTCCAGCGCCCGATGCGTCTGCGTGCCATGCCGGCCGTACGTGCTGACCGCCTCACCCGCTTCGCGCCGTTTATGCAGCGTCGCATGGCTCGATGTGTTCTCGAAACGCACCGTGCTCGTGCGTTCGACCGGCACATTGACTGGCGCGGCGCCATCGACGAACTTCGGCGCACCGGCACGCACCAGGCGCGTGGCCTTGCGCAACAGCGGCGGACTCATCAGCCAACCGCCTGCGTGCCACGGTGCATATGAGTCGTGTTGTAGCGCACCACACGCCCGGTATCGAGTTCATAACCCAGGCGCCCTGAAAGCATTTCCAGCGGCCGGCCATACAGATGAAAATGCAGCGTGGGTGCGGCGCCGGTTACGTGGATGCTATGAATGTCCTCGGGCAGGAACGCGATCGGTGTACCCGGACGCACCACGACTTCACGCTCGATATTGAGCGTCGCACGTTCGGCGTCCGACCCATCGTCCGTGCGCTGATAGACACGATTCAGCTCTTCGCCTTCGAGCGCCGCGATGACCGCCCATGTATCGTGATTATGCGGAATCGTGGTCTTGCCGGGCAGCAGCGAGTTCAGATAAAGCGCGAAACCGTCCTCGCCGGGATTCAACCGGTATCGCGTCGACGTGTCGCCGCTGCCCACTTGCGGCGGCGGAAAATCTGCCGCAGTAAACAACTCGGCGCGTTCCGCGGCAAATGCTTGCAAGTGCTCGCTGATGTCATCGAGCGCGCCACGGGTCACACCCTGCTTGGCCACAATATGACGTACATGGTCCAGCAATGCGGAAACAGCGGCCTGGCGTTCGCCAATTTGGTCGGGGGTGGTGGTTGCGGTCATTTAGGAATAGGTTCGTAATAAGTCTTGCAAGAATCAGGGAGTAGCCAAAGCGAGAGCAGCACTGTTTCGCGAGCGTTTGCGCAGCGCGCGTCGGTCGTCGCCGCGCGCACGTTGCAGGAACAAGCGGGTGCGTTCATTCTCCGGCGCGCTGAAAATCTGCGACGGAGCGCCGTGCTCGACAATCACGCCGCCCTCGGTAAAAAACACTTCGTCGCTGACATCCTCGGCGAAACGCATTTCATGCGTAACGAGCACGCAGGTCTGGCCATCGTCGACAAGTTCGCCAATCACCGTGAGCACTTCGCCCACCGTTTCCGGATCGAGCGCGGAAGTCACTTCGTCGAAAAGGATCAGGTCGGGGCGCATGGCAAGCGTCCGTGCAATTGCGACACGCTGCTGCTGCCCGCCGGATAGCTCACCCGGATACGCATGGGCCTTGTCAGCCAACCGCACCTTCGCGAGCAGCGCATGTGCGTCGTGCTCGGCTTCGGCGCGGCTGCGCCCAAGCACGCTCATGGGCGCAATGGTCAGGTTGGCAAGCACGTTCAGGTGCGGGAACAGGTTGTATTGCTGGAACACGAAGCCAATGCGCTTGCGCAGCGCAATCTTCTGCGCGTCGGTGTGCTGCGCGCGAACATCGATGCCGTCGACATGTACTTCGCCCTGCTGTGGCGCGACAAGGCCGTTGATCACTCGCAGAAGCGTCGACTTACCGGAGCCGGATGGCCCGATGATAGAAACGGCTTCGCCACGCCGCACACGCAGATCAATTCCCTTGAGTACCGGCGCCGCGCCGTAGGAGAGGTGGACGTCGCGTAATGAAACCAGCACGGGATCGGCACTTCCGGCAGCGCCCGGCCGTGCTGGCGCGTAGGCAAGTGGCGGAGCGTCCTGAAGCGGATCGAGCGCGAGCGCTAGAAGACTCATGCGACCTCCACGGGTGTTGTCACAGGAGCGCTGACCTCACGTTTCGAACGAATCAACTGTGTCATCGCGGAGTTCCTTCTCAATTCTCGAGCGCACAAAAGCATGCTGGAGCGAAGATTCTAAGAACCGCGCCCTTTTTCGATAACCAAGCATTCGTCGAATCGATAGCAGCCTCCTTGCTAAAGATGCACTCAACACCCCGTTTACCTTTTAAAGCCTCAATTAAAGCCTCAATGAAGGGCTTAATCTACCGCCCCGGTAATTTGCTTAGCAGATTCGCTTCCTTGGCGACGCGCTGGCGCTTAACTATTCTGTTTGACTCTCCTGCCGCCAAGCAACGCCATGACCCTGACGAACCTCCGCCGCCTGCTTACACCTCTCGTGCTGGCATCTGCCGCGGCCGCATCCTTTGCCGCACACGCGGATGCCACCCTCGACAAAATCAACTCCCGCCACGAACTCGCGGTCGGTGTGTTGATCGGAGGCAGTCCGTTCGGTTCACTCGATCCCGCGACGCAACAACCCCGTGGTTTCAACGTGGACCTGGCGAACGAACTCGGCAAACGCTTGGGTGCGAAGGTGCAACTGGTGTCCGTGTTGCCTTCCACGCGGGTTCAGTTTCTTCAGCAGGGCAAGGTCGACATCCTGATCGCGAACATGGAGTACAACGCCCAGCGAGGCGAGATCCTGGATCACGTAGCCACGCCTTATTACCGCGTTGGCGGTACGGCAATCACCCTTAAAACAAGCGGTATTACGCGATGGGAAGATCTGCGCGGCAAGCCGGTCTGCATCTCGCAGGGCAGCAGTTATATCCGCCCGATAGTTGAACGCTACGGCGCGATCCCGCGAGCCTTTCCAGGCGCCTCCCAGTCGCTGCTCGCGTTGCGCGGCGGCAGTTGCGTCGCAGCCGTACATGACGCAGCACCACTGCTTTATCCGCTATTGCAGAGCGACCCCGAGTGGCATGACTACCGTGCGCTGCAACCTGAGATAGAACCCGCACCGTCGGTGATCTGGGTGCGTCAGGGCGAACACGATACCGCCGCAAAACTGGATACGTTCGTGCGCGATCTGCATCGTAACGGCTGGTTTATTTCAACCGAGGCGAAGAACGGCCTCAACCCGCCGTCGCCCGCACTGGCTGAGTGGCACCGGCAATTGCCCGTGGAGAACTAGCATGGACACGCTGCTGCACGGCTTCATCACGGCGACAGCGCGTATTGGGCTCGACTACCGCTTCCTGCTCGACGACTACGAGCGCGTGCCGTTTGTGCAGGGCTTGGGTATAAGCATCGAGATCATTGTTTTTACCATGACCGCCAGTGCCGTTGCAGGGCTCGTGCTGCTGCTCGCATTGCGCGGCCGCAACCGGTTGATCTCCGGGCTGGCGCGCGGTTTCATTGAAGTCACCCGCAATACGCCCACGCTGGTGCAGCTGTACTGCGCGTTTCTCGTGCTGAACATGCTGATTACGCAGTGGCTGCATGCGCGCGGTATCGATAACCCGTTCAAGCCTTTCTTCTGGGTCGTACTTGTGTTGTCGCTGCATAAGGCGGCATTTCACGCCGAAGCGCTGCGGGCCGGATTTGACGCACTGCCTTCTCAAACGCTAGAAGGTGCGGCCTCGCTCGGTATCAGCCGCGCCACGCGTTTCTGGCGCATCGAGCTGCCGCTCGCGTTGCGCGCGGCGCTGCCTGCACTTGTCAACAACATGGTGGAACTGGTGAAAGCGTCGGCGGTGGCATCGGCCATCGCGGTGGGCGACGTCACCTACCAGTCCATCATGATCTGGACCCAGCGCGACAACGTGCTCGCGTTGATGCTGCTGATTCTCGCGTTCTTCGGCGTGCTCACCTGGCTGGTCACGCTCGCCGGCCGCTGGCTCGAACGCCGTTACAGGATTCCCGGTTATGGCTACTGATTCCGCTTCCACCGCGGGCAAGCTCGCGGTCAACCGCTTGCCGCCCAGCCTCTATGGCGTGCTCGGCGTGCTCGCAACGGGAGCCGTATTGTGGTCACTCGCGCCTGATACCGGCTCCCGCGGCGAGACGCTGGCACGCCTCGTGGAATGGGCTCCGGCTCTGGCCCACGGCTTTGCGATGAACGTGCTGATCAGTATCGGCGCAATCTTTCTAGGAACGTTGATCGGTCTGCTCGCGGGTGCGCTCGCGATGTCGAAATCATTCGCGGGGAAGCTGGCGAGAGTGTGGATTGTCGCTTTCCGCAACGCGCCGTGGCTCGTGTTGATCTACTTCACCACCTATGTATTTCCGTTCGAGATCCATGTGTTCGGCGCCGCCGTGCCGTTTCCCGACTGGCTCAAGGTCATGCTCGGCCTCGCTCTGCCGGCAAGCGCGAACATTGCGGAAGTGTTTCGCGGCGCGGTGTCTTCCATCCCTTCAGCGCAGTGGGAAGCGGCGGCCTCGCTTGCATTTTCTCGTTGGCAGATTCTGCTGAAAATAGTCGTGCCGCAATGCGTACGCCGTATGTTGCCGCCATGGATGAACGTGTACGCCATCATCACCATGGGGACCGCGCTGTCATCACTGGTCGGCATTCATGACCTGCTGGACACCGCGCAGATCGCCAGCAGCACGGTCGCGCGCAGCAGCTTTACGGTGCTGACTTATGTCGCGACTCTTGTGATCTTCTTCGCCTACTGCTATCCCATTTCGTGGCTCACGCGCACGTTCGAAAAACGTCTGAGGGCTGCATGAAGCGCGGGCTCGAACCTTCCAACGAAGCGTGCAACGCAACGTGAAAAGCAACGCTTGAACAACGTCATTTGCAACGCACGAATGCTTCTAACCGCTTGAGCGCGGATTGCTTATAGTCGAAACCCTTCCACGAGACACACTTGAACCGGGGCTTTCGATGAAACGCTTTTTCTCCTCTCTCCGCGCGTGCGCCGGCGTTGCACTTTTCGCCGTGGTCGCCAGCGCCGCTCACGCGCAGTCGCGCGAAGTCGTGATCGGTTACCAGGACATGGTTGTGCCCTGGCGCTACGCTCAAGTGAGCGGTGCAGTGGAAAAAGCGACGGGCTATAAGGTGACGTATCGCAAGCTTGGCAGCGGCGCCGACGTGATCCGCGCGCTCGCATCCGGGTCAATTCAGCTGGGTGAAGCCGGATCCAGCCCGATCGCGGCCGGCCTCTCGCAGGGCGTGGACATCTCCCTGTTCTGGATTCTCGACAACATCAACGACGCCGAAGCACTCGTTGCCCGCGACGGCTCCGGTGTGACGAAGATAAGCGATCTCAAGGGCAAGAAGATCGGCCTGCCGTTCGTCTCCACCTCGCACTTCCATGCACTTGTCGCGTTGCAAAATGCCGGCGTCGATCCGTCGACGGTGAAGATCCTGAACCTGCGGCCACCTGAGGTGGCTGCGGCATGGGAACGCGGCGATATTGACGCCACCTATATCTGGGATCCGGTGCTGGCGAAGGTCAAGAAGAACGGCAAGGTGCTGATTACATCGGGGGAAGTCGCGAAGGAAACCGGCAAGGCGACCTTCGACGGTTTCGCCGTTAGCCGAAAATTTGCCCAGGATAACGAAGCGTTTGTGACGGGCCTCGTCAAGGTTCTCGCTGCGACCGACGCGCAATATCGGAACAACAAATCCGCCTGGACAGCCGGGTCGAAGGAAGTCGAAGGCGTGGCGCAGGAATCGGGCGCGACCGCTGCCGACGTACCTGCGAGTCTCGCGCTTTATGCGTTCCCGACCCTCACCGAGCAGGCTTCACCGGCCTGGCTCGGCGGTGGTGCTCAGTCGGGCGCGGCGAAGTCGCTGGCGGCAACAGCGGCCTTCCTGAAGACGCAGGGCACGATCCAGAACCTGCTGCCCGACTATTCGGTTGGCGTTGACCCACGCTTCGTACAGCAAGCATCGCGATGAGCACGCTGGACATTCGCGGCCTCGGCGTGACCTATGAAGGCGCGACAACGGCCGCTCTGGAGGGCGTCGATCTGCAGATTGACAGCGGCGAGTTCGTGGTCACGCTCGGTGCCTCCGGATGCGGCAAGACGACACTGCTGAACTGCCTCGCAGGCTTTATCGATCCGACCGCCGGCGAGGCGCGGCTGAACGGCGAGCCGATCATTGGACCCGGTGCCGAACGCGGTGTTGTCTTTCAGAAATACGCATTGATGCCGTGGCTCGATGTGATCGACAACGTCGCGCTCGGGCTTCGTTTCCAGGGTGTGGGCCGGACGCGGCGTCGTGAGATTGCGCGCGAAACACTGGCCCTGGTCGGCCTGGAAAAACACGCGAACGCGCGGGTCTATGCGCTCTCGGGCGGCATGCAGCAACGCGTGGGGATTGCACGCGCGCTTGCCAGCGATCCTCAGGTGTTACTGATGGATGAACCCATGGGCGCGCTCGACGCACTGACTCGCGAGACCATGCAGGAACTCGTGCTCGATGTCTGGGGCCGCACCCGCAAGACCATTTTCTTCATCACGCATAGCGTGGAGGAAGCGTTGTTCCTCGCCACGCGGCTGGTCTTGATGACACCGGGTCCCGGCCGTATCGCCGAAAGCCACACTTTGCCGTTTGCGCGGCAGTTTCTTGAATCCCGCGATGCCCGCGCAGTGAAGTCATCGCCCGAGTTTATCGAGTGGCGCGAGCGGCTGGTTCGACGACTGCATGGCGGGTCCCACGCTACGCTGCAGGAGGTGATCTGATGAGTTCGATCGACTCGTTGCCGCCCGCCGCCGCCATGTCGCGACCTAAGCAAAAACGCAAACCACGGCGCGGTCTTCCGGGCGAAGGTCCGACCGCTGCCTTGAGTGTGCTGTCGATCGCAGCCATTGCCGTGCTTTGGTGGGCAGCAACGTCATTTCATTGGGTGGCGCCGCTTTTCCTGCCTTCACCCCAAGCGGTGTGGAGCGCATTCATTGACGCGTGGAATGGCCGTATTCAAGGCGGCTTGCCGCTGTCCGAGCATTTGCTGTGGAGCGCCATTCGCGTGTTCGGCGCGTTCGCATTGGCGAGCGTGACGGCCGTGCCTGTCGGCATCCTGATGGGAGTGAGCCGCATTGCGCGGGGGCTGCTCGATCCGCCGCTGGAGTTTTACCGGCCGCTGCCGCCGCTCGCGTATTTGCCGCTGGTCGTGATCTGGTTCGGTATCGATGAAACCGCGAAGCTGATCGTGATCTATCTCGCCTGCTTCGCGCCGATCGCGATGGCTGCGCGGGCCGGCGCCCGGAGCGCGACCGCCGAGCAGGTGAACGCAGCGTATTCGCTTGGCGGAAGCTTTGCACAGGTCGTGCGGTTTGTCGTGCTGCCGGCCGCGTTGCCCGAGATCCTGACGGGCTTGCGGATCGCTATCGGGTTTGGCTGGACCACGCTCGTCGCGGCCGAGATGGTGGCGGCAACGGCGGGACTCGGGCAGATGGTGCTGAACGCGTCGAGCTTTCTCAGAACCGATGTCGTGGTGATGGGGATCGTGTTGATTGGCTTGATCGCGTGGACTTTCGATCTCGGTATGCGCGCGCTGGAGCGACGGTTGGTGCCGTGGCGCGGGAAGGCTTAACGAGTGCCCGTCGTGGGCGAGATGGTTCGGAAGAAACCCCATCGCCATCGTTGAATACTCAGCCAGGTACGGCGTACTTTTAATAATCGTGATAATTTACGTTCCGTTCACTAAGAACGAGTTCTCGGGGCGGGGTGAAACTCCCCACCGGCGGTAATCGCGCACAGCTTCTGCGCGTAGCCCGCGAGCGCTTTGTGTTTTGCCTTGAATGTTCCTTGAGTTTTCCCTGAGGGCATGGCGAAACACAAAGGTCAGCAGACCCGGTTTGATCCCGGGGCCGACGGTCATAGTCCGGATGAAAGAGAACGGGATGGCATGTGTCCGCTCGCGCGAAAGCATTTGCGTTAGAGGAAACATGCCTTCCTTCGCCCTGTTCACACAAACAGGCTTACATTTATGACGCTCACAACTACTCTCGAAAGTAATCCCGCCGTTAGCACGGCCGCCAAGCCGCGTGCGCGCATCGCGTTCATTCAATCGTGCTGGCATCGCGACATTGTCGACCAATGCAAAGCGTCGTTCCTCAGTGCCATCCAGGCACAAGGATTCAGCCGCGATGACATCGATCTCTACGAAGTCGCCGGCGCCTTCGAAATCCCGCTGCACGCGAAGCTGCTCGCTCAACGTGGCGGCTACGCGGCTATTGTTGCCGCGGGTCTCGTGGTCGATGGCGGTATCTACCGGCACGAATTCGTGGCGCAGGCTGTCATCAACGGCTTGATGCAAGTGCAACTGGAAACGGGCACGCCGGTCTTGTCCGCTGTATTGACACCGCATCACTTTCACTCGGGCGAAGAACACACGAAGTTCTTCCGCGAACATTTCGTCGTGAAGGGCGTGGAGGCCGCCACTGCTTGCGCCGATACCATCCGCAAGATCGCAGCGCTAGCGAACGTCCGGTAATGTAGGGCAGATGCAAACACAAGGAGCGCCACGCGGACATGTCAGTCTACGTGGCGCTTTTTGCATCGACAGCACGCTCGGGACATCAAAGCCGCCTGATCCGGCGCAGCCATTGATTGGATTCGCTTGCGTTCATTTCTAAAACACACGACAATGTAGCGCAATTGCGATGCATGGAGCGTGAATCATGAAAACAGCGACTTTCCCGTCAGTGCGGGTCGAGCCAGAATTGCGCGAGGCCGCCGAAAGCGTCTTGCAGGAAGGTGAGAGCCTCTCCGGTTTTGTCGAGCAGGCGATCCGCGAGAATATCCTGCGTCGCCAGCATCATAGTGAGTTCGTCGCTCGAGGACTTGCGTCTCGTGACGACGCTAAGCGTAGCGGCGACTACATTTCGGCAGAGGAGGTGCTTTCTCGCTTGGGTAAACGGCTAGACGCAGCAAAGGCCCGGGACAAGACGCGCCGATGACGTTCGACATACGCTTTACAGGTGGTGCCGCAGAAGATCTCGAACGACTTTACGACTTCATCCTCACACGCGATACGCTGGACGTATCACTCGCCGAGCGTGCACTTCTCGCAATCTACGGCGGCATCGCCACGCTTCGTGCCTCCCCCTTTACCTGTCGAAAGGCGCAGCCAAACCTCCCCTTTCTGCGAGAGCTGATTATCCCTTTCGGGCGATCCGGATATGTAGCGCTATTCGAAATTGACGATAGCAATACAGTGACGATGTTAGCGATACGGCGTCACGTGAAAGACGACTACTATTAATCGTCCGTGACGAAACCGTTCGCGTATGAATGCAGCTGAACGTAAGCGCAAGATCCGGGGCGCATCGTGCGCCTCTGCACGCCATGATGATTGGGCCGCCTCCCAAGGAGCCCCACGTCATGCATTCTTCGCAAAACGAGCGCAATCAGCGCATTAACCTGCCGTGCGCATTCCATCGATTAGCCTGGTCAAATCTGCTGGCGCAGTCCGCCGAGCAGATCAGTCTTGCCGCCGCACCGCTTGTTGCAGTGTTCCTGCTAGGCGCAAGCGCCGCGCAAACCGGCTTGCTGCAAACCGCCCAGACATTGCCCTTTCTGCTGCTCTCGTTGCCGATGGGCGTCTATGCCGACCGTCACTCCAGACGCGGACTGATGGCGAGCGCAGAAGCGGTTCGCGTGCTGGCGATGATCACGATCCTCGTGCTGATCGGAGCCCATCTCCTCACACTGCCGATGCTTGCTGTCTGCGGTTTTATCGGCGCGGCGGGTACGGTCGCCTACAGCGTGGCGGCGCCTTCGCTCATTCCCTCCCTCGTGCCTCGCGATGCACTGCCGGCAGCCAATGGCCGCATTGAGTTGGCCAGAAGCGTCGCGTATTCCGCCGGGCCCGCGATAGGCGGGGTCATCGTGGGCTCCGTGGGCGCGGGTTGGGCTTACGCGTTAGCGACCATACTGTCGGCCTTCGCCGTTGTGCTGCTGCGCGCACTGCCCGTCTCGGTGCATCTGCCCAGAACCAGCAGGCATTTCCTCGCCGAGGTCCGCGAGGGCGCCGCGTTCGTATTTCGCGATCCGCTGCTTCGCCCCATTCTTCTCACCGCAGTTTTCTTTAACCTGGGCTATTTCGTATTGCAGGCGGTCTACGTTGCTTACGCGGCGCACCACCTGCATATGTCGTCATGGGTGATCGGCGTGAGCCTGGCGGCCTATGGTGCCGGCATGGTGGCCGGTGCGCTGGCGGGACCGGAAGTGTCAAGGCGGCTTTCCTTTGGCCGGACACTCGTGATCGGCCCTATGTGCGGGTTCCTGGCATCGGTGCTGATGAGCGCAACATTGTTTTTTCCGCAGGTATGGATGGCCTGCGTGAGCTTCTTTTTGCTCGGTGCCGGTCCAGTGCTATGGACGATTGGTTCAACCACGGTGCGTCAGGCGATCACACCCCACGCCATGCTCGGCAGAGTGTCGGCCATCATGAGCACCTCGACCTATGGAGCGCGTCCGGTCGGCGCGTTGCTCGGCGCCGCGCTCGCAACGCAGACCGGCGTGAGCGCGTGCCTGCTGATGTCGACCGTCGCTTTTGCAATCCAGTTAGGGGTAATCGTTCTGTCTCCGGTCACGCAACTGGCGGCCCTTCCGGAAGTTGCATCGCCATGACAGCCGCGACACCCAGTTGCGCGACCCGTTCGTCCTCGTCTTCCGGCAGGCCGCCGACCGCCGGCGCACCAACGACATCGCCATCCCGCCGAACAAGAGCCCGCTTCATTTATCTCGGATTAGCGCCGATCGCGCGCATCGGTGTGCCCCCTCGACGCACGACCTCTGCTTCGCACGCGTTCGTGATCGACCTGACCACGCAGCCAGACGCGAAGCGCGACACCGACGCACGCACGGTAGCCGCATCAGGCAACTGCCGTTCTCCACTCACGATCTCAGCGAGAATGTCAGACAAAGCGCCGGTGTTACCAACGGGATAGACCCAACCATTCACGCCTTCCTGCATGATATCCAGCACGCCCTGGCAGTCAGAGCTGACGCACGTAACGCCCCTCGACATAGCCTCGGTGAGGACCGTCGGAAATCCCTCGGACTCCGATGTAAGTACGAGAGCCGAAACGGGTGCAACCGATTCCCAAGGGTGGTCCTGCCATCCCGCCCAGATAATTCTGTCATTGATCGACAGCTCCTTGGCAAGCGCCAACAGTCTTTCCCGATCCTCGCCGTCACCGATGATCGATGCGACCCAGTTTCCGGGAACGTCACCCAGCGCGCAGATAAACTCGCGTACGCTCTTTGGACCGTCGTAGATCAGCCGACCCACGTACATGAAGTGAGCCTGCTCATCTGGCCTCGCTATGAGCGGCTCCCTGTGTTCGGTCTCCACGGGGTTATACACAAGATATGACTTACGTTGGCTAAAATCAGCGTTATCTATAAGGTGCGCATGATTCGCACCATTGATGCAAAGATGGAAATCCGCCAACCGCAATGAACGGTCGTGCGACTTCGACACTAGCTGGTGAAACCATGACCCGATAGGCGTTGCGGACAGGAACGGCCGTCTGATAAGCCACGCGAGCCGAAGTGCCGCGCCATCGGCGCAGATCAGTACATCTGGACTGAAGCTCAATACCGACGCAGGGAAGAGCGTTGCGTACTTGATATGGCGATGCCATCTCCTGTCCGTCGGACGTCCTATCGAGCGATGTGTCAAACCGGCAAGCCACTCCTCGTGTTGGGATCCGCCTATCAGGAACAGCTTTGCCTCATGCCCCTGCCGCGTCATCTCCACGACTACCCGCCGTATCACTGTCTCCATCCCGCCTCTGCCCGGTCTCCCGAAGCACAAGATCGCGATCTTCATTCCTTGCTCCTCCAATCTGCGGCCCGGGCCGATCCGTCCCGATCCACCGGTGGACATGGCGTCTCAAATCCATCACGGTTATATCCCCCATCGCATTCCACGTGTGTGTGCCCTGGTATCCCCTCGGAGGCATGCGGGTACCGACCACGCGCTCTGAATAGCTCGTTTTGGTCAATTTGACTACTTCGCAGAAAAGCAATGAGGCGCCGTACTCTTTCTCGCAATTCTGTGCCGGTCGAATCAGTTTGTTATCCTTATCTATGAAAGGCCTGCCGGCCATGCGTGCACATCGACAATCCGATACGACCGGATTCATCGGATGACTGGTCCAGGGTCCGAAGGGACTGGCTGCGAAGTAGACCGACAACTCGTCGTAGTTAGGTTCACCCTCGCGGGCGAGACTCGTCCACATCCACCAGGTTTGTCCCTCTTGATAAAGCGTCGTGTCGGCGGCAATAACGTCGGTCATTATCGTTTTATGAAGCACCCAACAGTCCGGAAATTGAGTGGCCCTATACACTTCTACCGTCCTGTTTTCCGATGTTTCCGGAATCATGAACATGTCGCCTTCGTATTCGAATATGAACGGATACGAAAGGTGATAGGGCCGACTCAAGACCATTTGTGGATCACCCGTCCAACGGTGAGTTTTCCGATCGATCAAGACGTGACTGATCACCCCGCGGTTGTCGCTATAGGACAGCTCTTCAAAGAACAGGTGGTACTGTCCCGCCCGGTCGTGCCACACGAACGGATCGGCCCGAAAGCGATCGACAGAACCCGGCAACTCACACCATAACGACTGCACTGTATCGACTGCATTGTCGGCGCTTGTTCGATCTGCCACTGCGATCATCCAGTGGTCGTTTCTATAAAGCAGCCCCGACACTTTCCTGGCCGCTCGATAGCTTAGGTGACGAACAGCAAAACCGATCACATTGCGTGCAGAGACCGTCCCGCGTTCCATCACGATCTCCTGCGGTGCAGCAGGTACCGAGCTCATATCTTTCAGGCGCTCTCGCGCTCTGGAAAGAAGGCTCTCTCGCCGCCCGATGCACAGGCGTAGGGAGGCACAAAAGAATAATTTGTCGGGAATCGCCACACGCGATTCGCTTAGCAAGCGAATTTGTCTATCTTGCGGTGACAACCAAACAACCTGAATGTGCGGCGTAGCACCTGCAATCAGAATCTTCCAGAGCGCCGCTGTTCCGGACTTGCCGTTGTACAAAACATACAGATCTGCTTGCGCGGGTTTCGCAATTAGCGAAGCGTCGCTCACTCGCTTCGAGATCTTTTGTTCGATCAGCATCCATCCTCTGAGCGTCAGCGGATAACGTTCATTTCGCATGAACAACCCCTAACGAAAGCGATGCATCGCGGCATTGGACCCGTAGTGGATTCAATGCCCGAAGCATAATCGCGCACGTTATACATGCGCGAGCCGATGGTCTTGTTCCGTTTTCCCCCGTCATGCCTTTGCCGAGCAAACGCGCCGCCCCGCAAGACACGAATGTGCGCACTAAGGTGAGCAAGACCCCGATACTCATCACTTCGCTCCCGCCTGAGGGCGTGGTATTAACTTGATTCAGTTGACGACAACGTGGCGTCAGCGCGCCATCGCGAAGTACTCTCCGACATATTCATCCTGACACCTGCCGGCCCTGACGACGCCTTCGATCGCCCTAAGCATGCTGGCGCCGGCAACGGGCCACTGCAGGCGCGTGCTGAATTGCCGGAACGCGCCTGCACATAAGCTGGCATAGCGCTCCTGGTCACGCAAAGTATCCACAATATAATCGGCCCATCTCTCAGGCGATTCGCCAAGGTCGAACAGGTGGCCGTTTTCCCCGCAACGAATCGATGTCGGTATTCCACCGGTCCTGTTAGCCAGGACTGGCACGCCAAAAGAACAGGCCTCGGAAAAGACGTTCGCATTGCACTCCGCAATCGCCGGGTGAATAAGAAAGGCGGCATTCGTGAAGCAATCCCTGATGACCCTTGCTTCCGGCTCGTTGGCCTGAGAGAGAAAGCCGTGTTCAGTAGCCCATGGCTTATTAGCGCCGGGAGCAGCGCCAATAATGGTCAGATGCGCGGCAACCCCTCTTTCGATCAGCTTTTCGGTCACCGCCAAAGCGAAGTCGCCACCCTTGCGAATCCACGCAGTCCCGACGAAGAGCAAGTCAACGGATTTAGCCGCTTGCCTTTTCAACGCCAGTTCACCGATGTCCGACGCAAGGAGCCCGCTATGGAAATTCGAGCCGAAGGGAATTGTTTTGACCTGCGACGGGCTCACCCCGTAACGGGAAATAGCGGACTCTGCAGCCCACTCAGAGTTGTAAACCGCGAGGTCACACGAGCTCAATGCCTGACGTTCAAGCGAGTCTCCGTCCTGCCGGTTTCGGCGCGTCATCTTCCGAAACTCAGGGTAATAATCAACAATCGCGCCGAAGGTCGCATCAGTCCAGACGATCTTGGGAACCGTCGTCTCGAGAAATGCGACCGCTATCGTGCCGGGCGAGACGACCGCGTCGACCTGCATCCCTTGCAGGCGCCGGCCGATCTGCGCCGAATAGCTCCGCATGACGGACGGCTCGCGTTCAAGCTGGTGAAGTTTGCCAGCCATTTTCGCAGCGACACCCCTTGCGAGCCCCGCCGCACTGGGCATCTTGCGCAAGCCCCCTATGTAGACAATTTCCGCCCCGGCGTCCGCAAGCGCTCTGGGTATCTGGTAGCCGGCGCCTGACCACGCGTTAGGGTCGTTTGAGTCATATGGCGTCACATAGGCAATTTTCATAATGCATTTCCGCAAGGAAAATCCATATCGACATCCCAAAGGCAAGCCACAGCCTTGCTCCATCGAAACCGGTTCCGCCGATCCTCCCGAGGCGATCCAGAGCTGCCCCTTGAACCGGAACCGGGCTGAAGCGAGCAAGCGGCTCCAAGGCATGAGCACGACCCGGCGCAAAGCGTGGCACTCAGCCCACGCACTCTGCGTGGCCGCGTCGCCAGCCAAAGCTAACTAGATGGTATTCCGTAAGGCGCAGTAACATCCGTCTAAAACCCGCATCTATCCGCCGGTGTTTACGAAGATATGCTTCAACGTTTTCCAAAACAAACTTCGGGCACTAGGCGTAACCGCGGACCCATGAGCGCAGCAGAATAAAAATTATCGTGAGTTGCTTGGCACCCCATAGCGCCTGACCGAGCCTTCTGTCGTAGGGCTTCCTTGCGCGGCCCATTGCGTCCGCGAACAGCCGACTGTACTCGACATCCAGGTTACGTCTGTAAGATGGCCCACCCGTAATCGTTTCCTGGTAGCGACGAAATGCGGCCAGCGGCCGTGACACGCCATAAAAGCGCGATCCGTGCAATTTGAATTGCAGGAATAACTCTCCGTCCCAGCACACCCTGTTATTTTCGTTGAAGCCTCCCGACGCACGATAGACACCTGAGCGGAAGAAAAATCCCTGCTGGAAGAGATTGATTGCGCCGTAGGCAAAAAGCCGCGTTCCGAACAGCGACGGATAATAACGTCTGACCAGTTTGTCGTGCTGGTCAGCTACGTATCCGCCCCCATGCAACACGTCGACCTCACGCTCGCGACTAAAGAAGTGGTCGACAAAACTCAATGCATCTGGAAGCAGGAAGTCGTCGGCGTTAACGAAGTAGTAAATCTGCCCGGTCGCCCGGCTAAAACCGTGATTCAAGCCGTCTGCGGGGCCGGTATCGGACTCGAACACAGGAATCACGTGGTCTCCGTATGAACTTATGATTGAACGGCTGTCGTCCTTACTCCCCGGGTCGACAACAATCATCTCCACTTCGACATCTCGTTGAGAGAGTACCGAGTCGATGCACCGGCGCAGATATTTTCCCTGGTTATAAGAAATGGTCACGACCGATATCTTGCTCATGTTCCCCTCCTTTCTCTTGAGAACCTATAAAGGACTGCCAAAAAATACCCGGATGCCGAATCAGACCCGGTCGCTAGATAACGGGTGGTGATGCGGAGCCGCTTTTTCGCCACGTCGGACTGCTGACGGCCCACGATTCGTCAAGAGCCCCCGGTACAGTGCGTCCAACTGATCGCCGTACGCAGACTGGCTGTAGTGAAGGCGCACGAAGTCCCGGTTGCGCATCCCCATCTCCGATACAAGTTCAGGGTTTCTCAAAGCCGATGCAATTGCAGCCCGCAGCGCTTCCGTGTTGCCCGGCGGCACCACGGCGCCGTGGCGTCCATCCTCGACCACGCTCCCGGCGTTCGGCGTTGTAATCACGTAACAGCCGCATGCAAGCGCCTCGAACACCACTCGGGCCGATCCTTCCGCAAGCGACGGGAAAATGAATATCTGTGTCTTTTCCATAAGTACTGCCAATATTTGTCTCGAAACAAATCCGACCTGGCGCACGTTGCCTCTCTTCAGGAACGGTTCGTATTCCTTCGCCGTGACTTCGTCGATACCACCGGCAACAGTCAGTACCCAATCCGACTGAGGAATAGCTTCGAGAGCTTGAATGACGAAATCAAAACCCTTTCTTCGGGAGACCTCGCCTGCAAACAGGATGTGATTCCTGGCGCGAGGCTCCGTATGCGGCCCAGAAGGGACACCTTCAGCAAATTTGTCGTCAAGACCCTGATAGATCACACTGACACGCTCGCGTCCTATCTGGTGACATGCCAATGTCGTCTTGACCAGTTCGGAGTTGGCGAGAATATGATCGGCGGCTTCTATGTCCGCCAACACCTGTTTCCAGGCCGGCGAAAGCCGTGTCCCGGCAATCGCCTCGCGCCCCGGAATCCGCCCTTGGTTATGGACCATGAAATCAAACACAAGCGGGCTCACGACCGAGTGATCACATAGGCACAACATTCCTCTGCTTTTTGCAAGTAGTACTGATCGTCCCCCGTAGCCAGCTCGATAGTGGTAAATATCGGCGTCGCTCCTCTTGATCGAACGGCACGCAAGCCAGCCGTAAGTCCACAGCCCCACGCCTTGTAACCATTCATTGGCCCGATGCAGACGAAGCACCCGAACTGAGGCCACGCCCCCCTGAATAAGAATCTCCGGAATCCAAAGCGGCCTGACCTGGCGCTCCTCCAACTCCGGATTTGCTCTGTCCATGAAGCGCAGCATCCCCGGCGAGGCAAGCCCAATCTTCCTTTCCAACACTTTCGCAAGCCAACCTTTCGGATACGCACCGGTCAGGAAAAGCGCCAGCGTTCCGCGCCTGACCGCTTCGACGGCAGCCGTTACAAGGTGGAAGCGGAAGACGCCATTCGAAATGATCACCTTATACATCGCGGACTCCGGCATATCGACGCCGCCTGGCAATCGGGATTGTCTGTTCGCACATCGTGCCGCGCGTTCACTGCGGGGCTAGCGATGGTGTCCGCCTGGGAGTGTGTTCATCGAAGAATCCCCTGACGTAGAAGTAGCATGTGCAGATCATCACAACCTCAGTAAGAATCATGGCGGCGGTTGCTCCGTCGATCCCAAAACGCTTGCCGGCGAGATACGACGCACCGACACTTAGCAAGGACGCGCTGATATATACGATGGACAGGCCAGCGAGCTTGTTGACTGCAGCGAGCAGGATCAAGCCAACCTGATAGGACCCTGAGAACGCAGTGACGACCAGGAGAATATTGAAAAGTCCGGGAATGTAGACGATCTTCCCGTGCGTCCACCAATGCAGCAAAAGCGGCCCGATAAAATAGAGTACGGCCGCGCCGCCTAACGAAGCCACTACCGTCGCAAGAGTGCCGTAGCGACACAACTCGTGCATGGTCCCGTAAGCCTTTTCTCCGAATCGCTTGGAGAACTCCGGCCACAAAACCCGGCTAAGCATGTTGATTAACTGGAAGGCAATCCTCGACAGCGTCCGATAAGCGCTGAACACAGCCAAAGCCGGTGTTCCGAACATGGTGCCAATCAGGATCACCATGCCCTGGATACTGAGTGCGTTGGCTGCCGGCAAAGCCAGGAACGACAAGCCAGGAGCGACCATGCTGACAAGCTCAGCCTTGCTTGCGCCACGAAAACTCCACCGGTAATTCGGGTAACGGTAGATCTGGTAGATGCAAGTAGACGCCGTCGCAATCAGGCGTCCGGCCAGCAGCCCCAATCCAACATCGACGAGCGTGCCTCCCATCACCAGCCCGACAAGGCTGCCAAGCCACTCCGCGAGCCGCGCGAAGTTCAGGGCCACGACGCCCAGCGCATAGCGGTCGCATACGCGAAACACCGCTTCGAACAGGCCCGTGTAAATACACGCAAGGTCGGCAATCACCAACAGGGACAAGGTCAATCTGTGCTCGAAGTTCGTGCCCCAATCGCCGACATGAATGAACCATATAGTCGGAAGCACCACACAAGCTACTACCAGGATCACCGCCGTTGCGAAGCACAGCAGGCTCTGGAAAATCCGTTCCGCAGCCTTGATGTCGCCCATTGCTGCGAGGATCGCCATGCGGTTCATACCAACCGACAGGATGCCGATGTCCACCGCCGACAGATACGCAGGGATCGCGGCAAGCAACAGCCACTCGCCATAACGCGAGAGGGGCCAGAAATGCAGGAAGGCCGGTAACGAAATCAACTGGATGGCGACAGTAACGATCTGCCCGAAAGCATTCGCCCCCAGGCCGAGCGAAATCCTATGAAGCGTTCGATTCATGTTGTCAAGGCACCATCGATTAGACGGGAGGACAGCCCGTTCCAGTGACCGAGTGTCTTTCCGGCTGCGGGCGCGGTCCGCGTCACGAACCGCCGTTCACGTTTTCACGCGGCGAGCACCTACTAAAAAAGACCCCGAATTTATTCGTTATAGGCGAACGCCTTGAACCCGGCGAGCGTGACAAGCGCATCCCTCTTTGCTACCTGGTAGTCGCTTTGCACCATTTCTTTGACGAGCGTCTCGAACGACGTGCTTGGCGACCAGCCTAGCTGCTTATGCGCTTTGGTCGCGTCGCCCATCAGGTTTTCGACTTCGGTCGGCCGGAAGTAGGCCGGATCGACGCGCACGATCACGTCGCCGCGCTGCACGCGCAACTGCTTTCCTGACACCTTCTCGACAACCCCTACCTCGTCGGAGCCACTTTTCTCGAACCGCATGGTGATGCCAAGCTCAGCCGCCGCGGCCGACACGAACTCACGCACGCTGTATTGAATGCCTGTGGCAATAACGAAGTCCTGCGCCTCAGGCTGTTGCAACATGAGCCATTGCATCTCTACATAGTCCTTCGCGTGCCCCCAATCCCGCAAAGCCGAGAGGTTCCCGAGATGCAGACAGTCCTGGCTTCCGACCGCAATCCGCGCTAGCGCGCGTGTTATCTTGCGGGTAACAAAGGTCTCACCGCGCACGGGTGATTCGTGATTGAACAGGATGCCGTTGCACGCGTAGATACCGTACGCTTCCCGATAATTCACCGTAATCCAGTAGGCATACAACTTTGCCACGGCATACGGGCTTCTCGGATAAAACCGCGTCGTTTCGCTTTGCGGCGTCTCCTCTACCAGACCAAACAGTTCCGAACTCGACGCCTGATAAAAGCGCGTCTTGCTCTGCATTCCAAGCGTGCGGATGGCCTCGAGAATCCGCACGGTACCCACTCCGTCTACATTCGCAGTGTATTCAGGCTCCTCGAACGATACTGCAACGTGACTCTGAGCCGCGAGATTGTAGATTTCGTCCGGCTGCACACGCTGGATGATGCTCAATAGGCTCATCGAATCAGTCATGTCACCGTGATGCAGGACGAGCCGACGGTCCGCTACATAGGGTCCTTGATAAAGGTGGTCAATGCGATCGGTATTGAACAGCGAGGTGCGGCGCTTGATCCCGTGAACCTCATACCCTTTGTCGAGCAGAAGCTGAGCGAGATATGAGCCATCCTGGCCGGTAATGCCCGTGATCAAGGCAACCGTTCTATTCATTGAAAACCTCTTGCGAGCAATGCTTCGGATGAAAGGAGGTATGGTCAGGTGCGGCTAAACCGCATGCGCGTCGTCCCATTTGTAATACTTGCTGTAACCGGACTTATACGCGAACGCCCCGTTCGGAACATCCGTCACAAGAATGCCGCTTAGTGCCGCGCCGACGTGCCCCAGGCGCTTGCCCGCTTCCGCAATTTCCTCGGCCGAATGCTGTTCATACCTCACGACCAGCAAGGTAGTGGACGCGCATTTGCACAGTAGTGCGGTGTCAGTTACCGCAAGCAACGGCGGTGTATCGACTATGACCACGTCGTACTCACGGGAGAATTGCGCCAGGATGGCCTGAGCGCGATCCCCCAATAACAGTTCGTCGGGTGCCGCAATAGGCACCCCTCTTGGCAAAAAATCCACACCGGGCATCACGTCGTGCACGACTAGTCCCCTTGCATCCGTGCCTGTAAGCGCGTTGGCGAAGCCCGTTTCACAACCACGTCCGAAATAGGTGTGCAGGTTGCCGCATCGCATGTCCGCGTCGATCAATAACACACGCCGTCCCGCGACCGCCGAGACCGCCGCGAAATTAACTGACAGGAACGACTTCCCGGCATCGGGTCGCGTTCCCGTGATCATTACTATATTGTTGCTGGCGCTAAGAGCCAGCCCCTGCAGCGCTGTCCGGAGCACCCGCAGGCTCTCTACCGCTACGTCCTGGGGCGCTTCGAGCGCCAGCACCCGTGCACCGTCCCGGCCGCGCCGCAAGCGCCGCTGCATATGCAACTGCCGAGCACTGTGAGGCACCACGGCATAAACCGGAATACCGGAGACCCGCTCTATTTCTACCGACCTCTCTACACGCTGGTTAATCGCTGCACGCACCCGCGCCACGGCAATACCAAGCACCACTCCCAGCAAGACCGTTGCCGACACCACGAACCGCCGGTTTGGTGCGACCGGCCTTTCCGGCACTACGGCGCTGTCGACCAGCCGCACGCCACCGATCCTCCCGGCCTTGATAACCCTTAGCTGCTGCGCACTATTCAGCAAGTTCGTATAGAGCTCTGTATTGACCCGAACGTCACGCGACAAACGCAGCGCGCTCTGCTCCGTGTCCGGAAGCGCGGCCACGCGCTTGGTCAACACGCCCAACTCCCGGGTGAGCAATGCTATTTGGGCATCGAACGTGGCGACCGCTTCATGCGACGGCTGGAAACGTTGCGCCGCATCGGCACGGCGCTGCTCGAGCAATATCGTCTTGGACTTGTTATCGACTATTTGCTGCAATAACAAACGTCCTTCTTCGCTAAGATCGACGGTGCCTTTTTCATTTCGGAACGCGTTATACCGCTGCTCAGACGCTTCGAGCTCATCGCGCAACACAGGTAACTGCTGCTCGAGGAACGCTAACGAGTGCTCCGCCTCAGCCGACATTCTGTTGACGTTCTGGGCTACATATTCGTTAGCGACCGCATTGACGATCTGCGCCAGACGCTTCGGATCACGTCCATCAAGCGACACCGATACGAGACCGGATTGCTTGATTCTTTCCGTGATGAACAGCGCCTCCTGGAGGTCCGTGATCGTCTGCAATTCAGACGCGCGGGTCAATTTGAATTCCGTTCCGGCTCGTGCCTGAAGCTGACCCACGTTTAGTTCAACGCGTCCCCTGGCGCTCATGGCCGACACGTTCTCACCCACCTTACCGCGAGCGAGAACGCCACCGTCCGGATCGACAAGCTCAAACGATCCGTTATTTCCCGCGACGACGAAAAATTCCTTTCCCTCAAGAGCGGGCGCGACATCGAAACGCGACACGCTTATTGTTGCGCCGCCCCACGAGTATTGCGACAGTCCGAGCACCGGATCTGCCGGCTGGTCTACCGGATGATGCAAAGCCCACCATGCGCCAACCACAGGAAAGTAGCGCGGAGCGGCCTGAATATCCAGGTTTAACTTGCGCACGGCCGCCGTGATGACGAGGCGCGAGCGCATCAACTCCATTTCCGTGTCTGCGGTTGTCTTGGCCCTCGAGTCGAAGATCTCCTGCAATTGGCCGACCTGCTCGCGATTATCCGGGCCGTCTGCTTCCACCTGGATACTTGCATCGGCGCGATAGACCGGCGGTGCAAAGCAAGCGTAGGCGAGACCGACTACCAAAACTGCGAACGTTATTGCAGCGATGATGCGCCAGTTTCGAAGCACGAAAGCAAAGTAGTCACCGATATGAAAGTCGTTGCCATTCGTCGAGTCCATTGGAATGTTTTCTGAAGCCTGATTCATAGGATCATTTCCCGGGTGCGTTCCTGAATGACTTTTTCAATGCGGACTACTGATCGCTAACGCAAGGCATGCCCCTGCATGCACCCGCATTCATTACATTCGAATCCTCTGGGCTGGTTTGACGCTTCAGATCATACGCAGCCGAATTGATGGCGCAACCGGCTTGACCGATGTGGACAAGATGTTGGCGCGTGAGGAACAGCCGGTACCATTTGTCATCTCGATAGCAACCGGCTTAAGCGATATGCTTGAGCGTCATCGCGAGAACGAAACACGTTCTGAAGAGCCATTCCTCGCAGCCAATTTTAATTCGTCTTGCTTAATCATTTTCGCCGAAGGCCCAACGGAGATCCTGAGTTGCCATCGAGAAGAGACACCCTAAGGGCATGCCTCGCAGGCTGCGCGCTAAGCATGACAAGCGCAGCCCAGGCGCCCACGAAGCGAGCGGCGCCCGATCATTTCGCGGCAAATAACACGCCCGACACTCACAAGCCTGAGCTGCCCACAGCGAAAGTCAACGCGCGGGCGTTTCCTCCGACACCTGCCGAGGTGCTTTGCATTCAAGCCAAAGAGCACATCAATGTCATGCAGTTCGGCGCCAGGGGGGACGGCCGTGCGGACGACACCGCGGCCTTCAGGGCGGCCATCTCGCACGCGTTCGATACGGGCAGGAGCGTCTACGCACCTGCCGGCTGCTACCTGATCACGGAGACGCTAGAGCTATCGCACAAGTACAGCCCGAACGGAAAGGACCTTGCAAACAACGTGACCGCGATCACGCTGACCGGCGACGGCCCGCACTCCACCTACCTGCTCTGGGCCAGCCGCGTGCCGATGTCGAGCGCAAAAAAACCCATGATCTTTCTCCAGGGCTTTGTCGGCCTCAGGCGACTCGCACTGGTGGGCGGCCGGAAGTACCTTGGGGATGCTTACCATACGCCGTTCTATGGTGTGCTCGGTAACGGGACGTTCTGGCGGAATGTTCTGGAGGAAGTAGATATCCGATATGCCGGCGTGTGCTTTTCAGGCGGCGTAGCTTGCCGATTCTCAAGGTCGGGCAAACACGGCTTCGAGATCGATCCACCGACCGGTGGAACCGCCATGACGGTGGACTTTGCGCAGATGCAATTGCGCAATTGCGTATTTCACTCGGAGGTTATCGAATTCTCAGACGGAAGCCTTGATCCTTTGGCGGCGCTCGATAGCGGCGGGCAGAGGCTGCTGAGCCAGTGCTTCGCATTCGAGGCGGCCAGGCAACAAAGCGTCAACATTGAATTCGACACGTGCTCGTTCGAAAACGCAAACGACCATGCGCTTTACACCCTGCAACTAAACAACGCCGGCGACATCCAGTTCAGCAACTCACTCCTGTCGGCTCCCTCGGTCGCACAGCAGCACACCTATGCCATTCACGAACAGTGCGACTCAGGAGGCTCCAACATCTACCTGGACCATTGTTACCTGATGGGCGGGATCGCGATGCTAACTACTACGCAGGGAGTCTTGCGCATTCGAAAATGCAACGGCGAAAACGTGGTCGCCGATGTCGCCTATAAGGGCGTTGTCGATCTGATCAACATCGGCGGACTGGGTACTACCGTTGATATCGATGGACTGGATATCGGACGTGGATGCTTCGATAAACAACTTACGCTAAGCTCCGCGGTGCAGCAGCCCGACGCGACTACAAACCCGGCGGCTAACACCAGCGCGGCGTTCGATCATCGTCTCTATAGCCTTCGGAATATTACCGGCGTAGCGGCGGTGATATGCGGACATGAAACGTTTGCGCTGTCCGCGCGCACGGAATGTGCACCCAGCCTGGTGTCTGATTACGCGTCCGCGATCGGAGTGCGGCATCTTCCTGTTTCATACCTGTCGGACGATTCCTTCGATGCAGAGAGCCTCATCGGTTTCGCCTCGCCCGTTCAGCGCGGCGGCCGATGGCTTTATGGCGCATCGCTCGACACAGCGAACTCCATGGCGTGGTTCATTCCCGTCGACCCGACCACTTGCTATGATTTTTCCGCAGACGTATTCGTGCAGTTGAGAGCGGCCGCGGTGCCAGCCGGCGGCGATGTCGGCGTGCAGGTCACGTTTCATGACGCAAGCAAACGCCGCATTGGCGAAGGTGTGAACGCCGGCGTTTTCCTGCTTGGCGGCGTATCGCCGACTAACGGTTATGGCTTTATCCAGAATGCACGCACGTCCACGATCTACTCACAACATATTGTGCCGCCGGCAAGAGCCGCCTTCGCTCGTGTTGAGCTGACCGCCCGCCCGTCTTCCAGCCAATACCTGGTGGCAGCGCTTGGCAACGTGCTCTTTGGCCCTTCGGGTGCCCTCTATATTGTGCCCGTGGTCGCTGTGCCGACCTTCTCGGCGCCGTCCATGCCGGCTCGCGGCACGTGGACACAGGGCGACTTCGTATGGAATTCAGCGTCGGGGCATGGACGGCCGGTGCCCGGCATTGGCGAGGGCGTGCTCGGCTGGATAAGGGCGACGAGCAGCAACGCGAATGTGTCGGGAATAGACTGGCTTGCCTTGTCGCGTGCTTCATCTGCCTGAAGACCAACCTGACAAGTCTTAATGTCGCATCTACCGCGACACGCTTCTTCAGTCACGATTCCCAAGTCCATATCCTTATCGTTTTCTTAATCTTATTAAGATTAAGTAGCAAAAATATGCTGGTAATTTTGTCATCGGCACATCGAAAGTGTTGTTAAATTCCATTCACTTAGTCTGACTTAATTTTAAAGATGTACTATTAGCCGCAATGACGGGTTGCTCAATTCCTGCGATTTCGCCACTTGTCGTTTGACGACGCGGTGGTTCGAAACGTCGTCGCGTCAAACTAACTCAGCGGAACGTCCCGATGGTGGAGGTCTGGGCATTTCGCGTTTCCGTAATGATCGTATGAGATACAGCAGTGAGATTGTGTTACGGACATGATGGCAACGGTATTACAGCCATCATGCGCCGCTCGCCCAACCGTGCGGAGTCGAAATGAGCCATCGCGAACGTTCATGTTTGTCTCATCGGGGCGTGCCTGGATGGTATCGGAAAGCCGGACGCAAAGAGAAACGTTCGATCGAATGTGCGGTACCGCACAGTTGAAAATTAATAAATAATTTTCTGATTTTTATAGCTGGATTTACAACTGATATTGTTTTCATCCAGCAGTTGCATTGGTGACTTCAGGACAACGTTTGCGGGCAGCAGTAAGCACTTGTTATTTTAATTCCTGCATCAATATAATTTCGATTTAAAGACACTCATGTCAATTGTCTTTTGATAAGGAAAAATCCAGCCTTCCCTATGGTCGATATAAGTCAGTCCATTAGGGAAATAAAAAAGTCAGCCAGGGCCGATCGATCGTATTTGGGCGCGGTGCGGCAGGTTCCCACCGCCACGAAAAAAAGCAATCCCTTCTGTTAAGGAGGCTGTATGGGCGACGCTGAACGCAATCTGCACCTGTTGGGTCTCGGCGAGAGTGCGCCAAGTCACAACTGGAACCCTGCGACCGCACAAGTCGGCATCGTGTTTTTCCAGGACTTCGGGCATGGCACTTCGGACAACGTGCCGGATACGATCACCGGCGTGCTGCACGTGGTCAGTGAGATCCCGTCGCTGGAAGGAGCAGATGGCCGTAACTATAACGTGCGGCTACTGCTCGCGCCTCGAACCGGTCCTCACCCGACGTCCGTCACGCAGTACGGCCCGGAACCGCATGAAGCGCCGGCAAGTGCATCGACGGTAACTAGCGCCCACGTCGACTCTGCACCTGCTCAACCCTGGACGGCGCGCTTCCAGTTCAATGACGGAACCGGCCAGATTCATCTGGAGTCCCCAGTTCCTGCTTCAAGAGGCAACGAGAAGATTCTTGCTTCCGCAAAATGGCTGGCGGCGAACTGTGATCGCCTGATCTCCGTTGCCGATGCCGCCCGGGCCGTAGCAATGAGCGAGCGCAACTTCCTGCGACGGTTCCGGGAGGAGATGGGCGTGACACCTTCCGAGTACTTGCTGTGCACGAGATTGAACCGTACTTGCCAGTTGCTCAAGGAAAGCGATCTGCCGATCGACAAGATCGCCCGTCGCAGCGGCATGGGCAGCGGTGCACGGCTAGCCAAGGTCTTTCGCAAACGACTCAACATGTCACCGACTGCATTCCGCACTCGGGCACGCGTTGGTGTTGCCTGAGCGAGCTACCCGAGTGAGCCGCCTGAGCGGAAGCACGAACAGTGATGGGCGCCTCGCGGGTGATCTGCCATCGTGGCGTTCGTGGAACATGACATGAACCGATTCGGGACTGACACGCCTATGCCGGCATCTTTACCCATGACACGCGCCACGGGAGTAGGAGTAACGGGACTCGGCTCTGTACCCATGATTCCGATGCTGATTGGAACGGGTCTGCTTTGGCTGTTATGGACCGACCCGGCGTGGGGTGCTCAGCTCAGCTTGATTTTTCCGCTAAGCTTTCTGCTGGCCGTCATGCCACGCTATCGTGGCCTGCTCGACTACCGGATCGTGTATCTGTTCTCAATAACAGTATGGAGTTTTAACCACTGCTATGGCGTCGCGCTGCTAGCGCAGAATTCCGGCGCGCTGCTGCAGCAGTACAACGGCGCACTTACCATGTATGGGTACGGCGTAGTCCTCTCGACCATGTTGGTGCTGCTCTTCTGGAAGGATAAAGTCGGCGTCGGAGATCCACGTCAGAAAGCCATGAAACGCAAAGCTGGACGCGAAAGCAAAACCGGTGCACTAAGGCTGTTATTTTTCATCGTGGTGAGCCTTGCGTACGCCGTCATTGTGCAACTCGAGTCGTCCGACATACCCCTTGCCTCCGTCCTGGGTTCATTCATGGTAGTCACGTTCGCAACGATCCAGGCGTCGTACGCCCAGCGTGGTCGCTGGGGCCTGGTCGCGTTAATGTGTATTTATACGAGCGCAGTCTTTTCATCGAGTGCCGCGAACCGGACCACCATGCTGGCCCCGATCGCCATCACCTGCCTCGCTGCGCTAGCTGCGGTGCCGCGCTTGAACTGGCGCGTTATTTCAGGCCGGACCGCTGTGTTACTGGCCCTGGTCGCGGCCATCTCGCTCCTTGCGGACTGGCAAAAGCAGATGGGCATGTCGCTCATTACAGCCATGACCTCGGACACCCGTGGACTGCCCGGCATTGGGGCGGCGGCCGAGAACAGCAACTACTTCGCCCACAGCGACGCGACCGCGGACTATCTCAGGTACCTCCAGTACATCATCGATCACCACCTTTACCATAACGGTTCGTGGTTCATGCAACTGGTCAGCTCGTTCACCCCGCGCGCGCTCTTCCCTAACAAGCCAATCTACGACGTCTCCGCCATCCTCTACGACGATAAGATCGTCGGCATGCCGATGTACTTCGATTTCCTTTTCGACCGGATCTCGGACTCCGGCATGTACGGCATCCTGCTATACAACCTTGGCTACCTTTGCCTGACACGGGGCGTCTATCGGATCTACAGCCGCGTTCGCCAAGCTCGTCCCTATGGGCTGGAATGCGGCCTGTACCTCACCTCGCTAGTCACGCTTTTCCTCGTCATGCGCGGGCCGATCATCCTGATTGCGTGGTTCTATCTGTTTCCCATGACTGCTATCGTCATGCGCAATATCGTGATGCGGATCTTCCGCTTCACATGGCAAAAGCGACCCGTGCGAGGGCGGTCGTCGAATCGCTTGCGTCCTGAAGGCCGGGTCTATATATCGGCCGCCACGGTCGTGGCCGGCAACCGGGAACGCAGGCTTCTGGCTAGCCCTGCTGCCGATCGAGGTGCCAGCCGACGTCTGGATAGCGAGGGACACTGACGCCTGCGTGACAGAGGCGCAGGGACGCGCCTGCCCCTTGCGAAATCACATTACGTCACGTTACCAATTGCGAGACGACACTCCGCACATCTGCGTATCCGGAATGATTTTTGCTCGTGGTCTGGTGACACGAAACAAGCATAGCCCGGAGAAAGCCATGCGAAAGGAAACTTCGCACCCATTGCCCCCATTGCAATCGTCAACTGACGCGCTGGGCACCGTCCCTGACACATCGAGTCCCGCTTACGCGACCCGTCACCCTGTTACCCGCGCCTTCGATATCTTCGCGAGCGCCGTGACCCGCTGGACCGGCTCCCCTGTGGCGTTCGGCCTTGCGGTCATCAGCATTGTGGTCTGGGCCGTAACCGGGCCGATTTTCCACTACTCGGAAAACTGGCAGCTGGTGATCAATACCGGGACGACTATTGTCACGTTCATCATGGTGTTCCTGATCCAGCAAAGCCAGAACAAGGACAGCGTGGCGCTTCACCTGAAACTCAACGAGTTACTTGCGTCTCACCGGTCTGCGGACAATCACCTGATCGGGATTGAGGATGCCTCTGAAGAAGAGCT
>NZ_JAQGMM010000395.1 GCF_028292365.1 Caballeronia sp. | reverse complement strand
CGGGCGTGTCGGTGGCATTCTTGTGCGGCTCGGCGGCCGTATTCGCGCAAGGTGGCGGCAACGGGAACGGCGGCTCGGGCGGTGGTAACGCACACAGCGCGGCAACGGCTGGAATGACGCACTGGGGAGATCCGGTTGCCATGCCGACAAGTAGCACGCCCGGCAATATGCAAAACCCGGGCATGGAGGGCAGTGCCGGCATGAGCGCGACGCCATCGAACGGCGTGAAGGGTGTTGGTGTGGCAAAGAACGTGCAGTAAGGCAATGGCATGCCAGCGTGCGCTGGACGCAAGGAATAGCCTTCTGTTGTTCTCGGCGTTGCGTCGTCCCAGCTAGCCTTATCGCATCGGCATTACGATGGATTGCCTTTCACTACTTCGACGGCGCTGGCTTAGCGCTGGGCACCGCGAAAGTGTCCGGCCGAATATCAAGCTTGGATCCGGTGCATGATACTAAGTAAGACGCTAAGCACCTTTAGCGATTCCAGCATTACCAGTGCGTGGATTTAGCCGACGATCTGTGCCTCCGCCACGTGCTTAGCTTTGTAATCCAGAGACACAATTGCGCTTGAACTAAGCAAGCTTCTTCGGCTCCTACTTAAGAAGCGCGGGAGAGGATCAAATGCTTAAACCAATTGCATTATTGGCACTTGTTGCGTGTCTGGGCGGCTGTGTTGTCCCGCCGGGGCCGGGCTACGGCTATGGATACGACGGATACGGCGACCCTTACGCAACGGATTATTCGGGGCCTTATTACTCGGGTTATCCGGCTGTCTATGGCGGTGGAATCTACGTCGGTGGCGGCGGTGGCTGGTACGGTGGGCACTACTACAACCATGGCTGGAACCACGGGTACGGCGGGGGCTTTCACGGTGGCGGCTGGGGCCATGGCGGCGGCTGGGGCCACGGTGGTGGTTACGGGCACGGCGGCGGTGGTGGACAGTGGCAGGGCGGTGGCGGCGGGCACAGCGGCGGCGGACACGGTGGTGGCGGACACGGTGGTGGCCGCGGCTAGGACGGGGGCGTCTTGATTAGCCTGGCTTAGCCTGACCAGATAGCGTCAAAAGCAAGGCGACCTTTTCGCCGGATGGTTTATCCGTCATCAACCGTCCGGCGAATGTCTTCGCCGGACGCCAAGTGCGCGCGCCGGATCGCGGCGCGCAGAGCGAACGGCACGGTGGGGAATCTGCCTAGATTGTGCAGATTCCGGTAAAGCTTCTCCACCGATCTCGCCCGCCGGTCACATTTTCCAGGGCTTGTTCGACTTTCACGCCGTGTCGCGACTCTTATTGACTCTTATTGCGACTGTGAGGAAAGAGACGCAGATCAATTCATTTACGCCCAGCCTCAGAGCGCCTTTGATCATCAATCAGGGGCGCTCTTGGTTTATCGTTATACCGCAGGCATGACCGCTACGGCCGATGCGGAATCCTGGCTAGGCGTCGGCGTTGTCCTGCTAGCCGCGGTTGCAGATTTCTTTGCGGCGGAAGCCTTCTTGGTCGACACGCGTTTTACAGGCGATTTCTTGGCTGCTGCTTTCTTCGCGGGGACATTCGCTTCAGTCGCGCGTTTGATCGACGCTTTCTTAGCAGCAGCTTTCTTTGCCGGCGCCTTGGCGCTTAGCGTTTTCGCCGTCCCCTTTTTGGCCGTCGTTTTCTTTGCTGCCTTCTTGCTTGCAGGTTTTGTCGCGCTCGCTACAACGGCATGGCTGTCGCTGAGGCCATCGATCAGGAATTTCGTGCGGTCCTTGACGTCCTTGATCCAAAGCGGCGGACGGGCCCAGCCACTCCACGTTTCACCGGTCTTGGGATTGCGATACTTGGCAGGCAGCTTTGGCTTTGCCGCTGCTTTTGCCTTGACGCCAGACTTGGATGATTTGCCTGGGGGGCGGCCACGCGGCTTTTTCGTGGATGAATGTGCGTCAATATCCGCGGTGGTTAGTCCATGCTTTTCCATTAGCTTGCGGATGTCGTCGAGCACGGATTGCGCGCGCTTTGCGATCATTGCTTCCGCTTGTGCTTGCAATTTTTTCAGCTTGGCTTGGATCTGTTCCAGAGTCGGCATTATGGTTTCCTTAAGGGTGTTTGCCCGCACTATGCCATGCGTTCTCTGATTTCGGAAGCGGCCAATAGCGGCTGGTATTAAAGGTACGCATCTCTTAATACAGTTTGTTTCAATCTATGACAAAAGACCAAGCTTTCACGCCTCGCGCATTGAACGCCTAGAGTTGGATTCGCCCTGCTTGCGGACCATTAAAACGGGAAGAAGAACAGGTCTTTTCCGCTCTCCGCTGCGTTATTAAGCCGCATGATTCCTGCATCGTTCAGATTTGGAAGTAAATGCGCAGGACATCGATGCAGTTTTGCGAAACGCTGGAATGACGGCCTGTCGATCGCGTTGGTAGCGTTAGGGGAGAAAGTCCGGCTGCCATGATTCCGCTAAACACGACCCGACGCGTGGAGAGGTATGGAGGTGCTTTGATCAGAGAGGTGCTGGCGAGCGGCCTGGATCTGTTCGACTGGCAAGCCGCTAATGCTGCTGTATTGCGCACGAGGATCCCGAGGACACTCGCTGGCGATCTCTAATACCGATGAGGCGGCGGCCGATGCCTTGGCGGCGGGCGATGATGATGGTGTCTCGGCGGTGGCAACGGACGGCAGCGCCGCACGTAATGACCATGAACCCAGACGCGCCGGCATTCCTGCCGGGGCCGGGCCTCAGCCGCCGTGGGAATGGCCGCCCCCGCTGCAGCGGTCAACAAGACGACCGCGAGAAATCTTCGCATACGTGCTCCAAAAAAATATGAACAGAATCGAGACTCGCCGATGCATCGTCCGGTGATAGAAAACGAGCGCGTGATTTCACTTCTAGACCGGTTTCCTCAAGAGCAAAAACGCGGCAACTCCGGGACTACTTCTTCGATGTCTTGGAAACCTTTGCCACAGCTTTGACTGCTGGTTTCTTGGCGGGTTTCTCTCCAGCCTCAGCCAGTGCTTTGGGCTTGGCCGCGGACTTAGCGGCGGTTTTTGGCTTTTTCGGTGCTGCGTCGGTGTCGGCAGTCTTGAGCTTGGCCGCCGTCTTGCGCGCAACTTTGACGCCGGTTTTTGCGTCAGCTTTAGACTTGGCCCTCGGTGCTTTGACGTTATCCTCGCCCGCAGGCGTCGCTTTCGACTTCGTCTTGACCGGCTTCTTTGCGAGCGGCGCGGCAACCGCGTCCGCTTCGTGTCCTTCATGGGGCCGTATGACGGGGGCGCGCTCTCGTTCTAGCAAGGCGCGTGCTTTCTCCCAATACTCCGTGGACCGTCCTTCGGGACGACCGTCCGCTTCCCATAGATGGTATGCCTGCAAACGAAGCTTTTCTTCCAAAGATTTGTTGTGCATTCCATTAGCCATTTCGCGTGTTCGAGCGTTTATGTTACAGGAGCGCCGCTCCGCTTGTGATCGGGCGCGCGACGCATTGAGCGCGTTGGTTGAGCTCGGGATTCATTCGGGCAATGCGCGCGGTTAGATCTTGCCACGCTATAAAAATGTCTTTTTTCCCGTGCTAGGATGTCTCGCGGATAAGCTTGAGGTATTGCGATGACAACCTTGTATGACACCTTGTCCATTCCGGAAAATGCGACGGCTGAAGAGATAAAACGTGCTTACCGGAAGGCGGTTATGCGTTGGCATCCGGATCGCAATGTCGGTCAGGAGCATGTTGCGCGAGCTGCGTTTCTCGACATTCGAAATGCTTACGCCATTCTGTCCGATCCCGCGCAAAGGCATGTCTACGACGCCGTTTTTGCTGAGGAAATGAAGCGGCAGGACGCGCAGCGACTGCGTGAGGAACAGGAGCAGGCCGAACGCGAGGCCGCGTTGCGCGCCGCGCAGGAAGCGGAATATGCCAGCCGTGTAGCTCTGGCAATGCGCTTCGCGACGCAGGGCTATAACCGCGACGTCGTCCGCGGCGTGTTGCTGGCCCACGATTGCAACGACGACCTCGCGTGTCGTATCGCCGATAGCGTTCTTGCGCTGCACGCGTCAAGGCAGTCCGAGGTTATATCGGCGGAACCAGAAGAGGCCGCTCCGCATACGCAGGACACGCACGATACGCACCACGCGCAGCAAGAAGAGGACCCGCCGCCCGCGGATCGCGTGCGTTCGTTTTCCGATATCTGGATGCCCTTCTGGAACGTGCTGCGCTCGTGACAGCTCGCCCATGGCAGGTCGCAGTCTTGCTACTAACTCTGAATCGGGGCCGCCAGGGCTCTCAAATCTCGTCTTGATTTCAAGCGAAGTGAGGCCGGCATGCGTCCGGCGCCGGTCGGCGCAATAACTGCGTCGCAGGAACATACTGGCCGTTCAATCCAGCACCAGGCAGGCAATCATCGAGATTCAACGCCGCTTCTAGCCTTGCGAGAACAGAATTAAAATCTGCTGAAAGGAAAGAACGGTCCGGAGACGCCGATGGAGCATTCCTATTTCAAATTGCTGCATCTGCTGTCGGGGCATCCCGCATGGGCTCTCACAGTCGTATTACTTGCAGCGTTTTTTGAATCCATCGCGTTTATCGGTACATTTGTTCCGGGCAGCACCGCCATGTTCGTGGCAGGCGCGCTGGTCGGCACCGGTACGCTCAACCTCGGCTGGGTATTCGTCTGCGCCCTTGTGGGGGCTGTAGCCGGCGACGCCGCAAGCTACTGGTTCGGCTGCAGGCACAAGGAAACCATCGCGAAGTTGTGGCCGTTCCGCGCGCACCCCGGCATGCTGACGGCAGGGAAGCGCTACTTCGAGGCACACGGGGCGAAAAGCGTGATCTTTGCGCGTTTCATTGCGCCGCTGCGCGCGGTCGTTCCCGTCGTAGCGGGCATGATGGGAATGCGGCCCATGCGATTCCTGGTCATCAACATCGTCTCGGCGCTTGTCTGGGCGCCCGTGCATATTCTTCCAGGCGTCGTCTTCGGGGCATCGATCGAACTGGCGGGCGCCGTGTCCTTCCGGCTCGTCGCGGTGATCGCCATCCTGGTTGCCGCAACCTGGCTGACGTTCAGGCTGACGAGCCTCGTCGTGTCGCACGCACGGGCATGGACGGACTCTTCGCGCCGGAGTTTGCTGAGTTGGGCGCGCCGTCATCCTGGCGCACCTGGGCGAATAGTGCTTGGAATCCTGGACCCCAAGCACCAGGCCGCCGCGCTTATCGCCGTAATCTCCGTGCTGCTGCTGGCATCGGCCACCGTGTTCTTTTCCACGCTGCATGGTGTCTCGCACGGCGATCCGCTGGTTCAAGTCGATGTGTCGGTTTATCGTTTCCTGCAGTCGTTCCGATCCTCGTGGGGCGACTCGGTCCTGGCTGTGCTCGGCACGCTGGGCAGCGTGCAGACACTCGCCGCGGTGACGTTGCTGGTCGTCGTATGGATGGTGTTTGAACGCCGCTGGCGCACGGTCGCGTACTGGCTGACCGCCGTTGTATTTTCCCAGCTATTGATCCTGGCAATCCAGATCACGATCCAGCGTCCGCTACCGGGCGCGGTAGCGTCCAGCTTGCGCGCGTTCCCGAGCAATCACGTCGCGGCAAGCGTAGTGATCTACGGCTTTCTCTCATTCTTGCTGGCGCGCCGGGTGGGGGCGGTGGCGAGGGTATTCGTCGCGATGGCAACCATCGCCATCCTGGTTTCGGTCGCTTTCTCGGGACTTTATTTCGGCCACTTCACTTTCTCCGACGCGGTCGGCGGCGCTGCACTTGCCGCCACCTGGGTCTTTCTCGTGGCGCTCACCGCCGTGTGGCGATACCCCGGGAAACCGGTACCTCGCATCATGATGCCGGTCACCGTCCTGGCCGTTATTTGCGTGAGTGTTGTGTTGCAGTTCAAGACAAGCCTTGACGCGATGGCGGTCGAGCCCACCCGGCCGGTTATCGTGGTGTCGCCGATGCAATGGACGGATACCGTGTGGCGGACTTTTTCTTGCTATCGGTCGAGCATGGACGGTGACCGTCTTGAACCCATCACCATTCAATGGACCGCGACGGCAGGGCAGATCAGGACTCAATTAGAGGGCCGGGGGTGGACAGAAGGGTCACGTTTATCGGCGCATAGCATCTTGTCGCTCGTTTCCCCGGACGTGGCGGCTACGGCGCTTCCCGTGTTGCCGAGGTTGAACAATGGCGAACCATCGGTGCTGGTCTTTACGCGCGCTCACATGAGCGCGGACGAGCGCGACGTCTTGCGATTCTGGCCGACTCAGTATGCGGTTACACGTCGCGGCGGACAGCCGCCCACCCCGATCTGGCTCGGCTCGCTCGTTCACGAGCGGTTGCTGCGGCCGTCATGGCCGTTCAACGTGCTGCGCCCGGACAAGCGACTCGAGTCGATGATCGCAACCCACGGGGACGCTTCGCCATGGCGCGGCCTGGAGGTGGCGAGCAGCGCGGGGTGCGGGGGTATTCCGGTGACCCTGGTGGCATCTGGGGGGCAATGAGTCATCAAGTTTTCCAACGAGTGGCGAACTGATGTCGATCCTGCGCGCATGAATCGATGAGCTTTAAACGCACGATGAAATGATGTAGCGGCCACGCAATGCCGAACGCTTCAGGAGGTGAGTGCTTGATACAAATTCCACCCTCGGCAATCGAGAACTGGGGAAGCGCCGCAGTCTTCGCCAACGTGCTGCTCACGCGGCTGGGCGTGCCGCTGCCGGCTATCCCCGTGCTTGTCTTCGCGGGCTCCGCGATCGCCGGCGGGAACCTCGATTTCTCACACGTGCTATGTGCCGCGGTCGTCGCTGCGTTGATCGGCGACGGTGTGTGGTTTTCCGCAGGACGTATCTACGGTCGCCGTCTGACCGATATGTTCGGGCGTATGTCGTTATCGCTCGATGCAAGCATGCGCACCACGCGTGCCTTGTTCGAACGGTTTGGCGTGGCGATCGTGGCGGTGTCGAAGTTTGTTCCGGGCTTGGCGCTCATTACGCCGCCGCTGATGGGTACTACGCTTATCGCGCCGGCCGTGTTCGTTGCGTGGGACGCGTTCGGTACGGTGGCCTGGGCCTCGTTCTGGTTGCTAGGCGGCGCATTGTTCGAGCGGCAACTTGGCTTGCTGCTGAGCGTGCTTCGGCCCCACGGAGCATCGATACTCGACGTGTTGTTCACCGCCGCCGTTGTTTACCTGGCGTATCGATACCTGCTGCGTTGGCGTTTCAGGAAGTGGCTGAGCCGCAGGATCGTGTCGCCCGAACGGCTCGACCGGATGATGCGTTCCAGCACGCCACCCTTGATTCTCGATGCGCGGCAGGTGTCGGTTCGGCGTGACGAGTCGTATCGAATCCCGGGGGCGGTACTGCTTGATGTCGAATCGCTAGAGACCACGGATGCGAATCTTTCGGCAAGCAACATTGTTGTGTACGGCATGTCTTCGAACGATGCGACCGCCAAGAAGGTTCGCAAGCAGTTGCTCGGAAAGCACGTCGTGAATGTTCGTGTTTTATACGGCGGCCTGGACGAGTGGGTACGCCGTGGTTATGCGGTGGAACCGCTACCACCGGAGTTGAACGTATTCACTGCGTCGATGGCACGTCTATAGGGCGTCGCTCGTTTGCACTGATTCGTACGTCACTTTCTCGATCGCCCATACACACATTTGTATGCCTGCTTTAGTAGGGATGCGCGCCGCGAAATCTCGTGGCTAAATGAGCCTAACGATTCGAGCGAAAAAGTCCTAAGCTAACCGAAGCAAATAAAACAACCGGCCGTGCCGCATACAAACGTTTGCGCGGCCCGTATCGGAATTCAAAAGAATCGGACGGGGACAAGCTGACACTGAAGTTCAGCAAGAAACAGCCGGTAAACACACGACGGGGAATAAACGGGGCGGTCATCCGGTTAGTTAAAAAAGCGGTAAGTGAAAACGAAGCGAATTAAATAGTTAACGAGGGGAGAGGTGGCGTGCCGGCGGCTGGGCGTGGCGAGACGCCTGGTCGTCGGACTCGCTGCATGTTCTAGTTCTGGTTCAGGGAAGACCCTTGAGCCGGGAGGCCTGGTTATAAATCAGCCTATGGATTTTATTGCCGCCCTAGGCAGGTGGGATTCAGTTCTCGCCCACGCCTGGCTCCCAGTAAACATTTAACCCCATTAACTCGGTCAGCGTTTGCGCCGCCGTTTTCATCCTTTCTCCCACCTCGTTCATCGCAGGCACCGGCGCTTGATCGATGCGCTCTATAAACGGTGTGGTTAGCGAAGCAATGGCGTGTCCGTTTCGTCCAAACACGGGATAAGCGAGATTCTTGACGCCCTTGACCTGGCGGCTAGGCATGCGCGCGTGTCCGCGTTCCTTGATCCGTGCGAGATCCGTGGCTAGCTGTTTTGCATCAACCGGAAGTTCGCCATCAACGGGGACGTGAAGCTTGAGCATTCGCTTGCGTTCCAACTCTTCCTGGAACGCCATCAGGACTTGCCCCGAAGCGGTATCGGTCATGCCGATCAGTGTGCCCACCTTCAACGAAAAGCCCCAGCGTTCGGGGCTCTCTACCCCCGCCACAATCAGCACGCGGCCGTCTTGATACACGCAAAGGTGGAACGACTGCCTGACGTCGTTGGCCAGTTGCGTCATCAACGGCAGCGCAGTGGTCACGAGCGAGCGTACCGGCTGATGCCGATGGGCAAGCTGGAACAGCAACAACGACAACACGTAGCGGTCACCTATAGCGAGTAGATATCCGCGCGTCTCCAGCGTAACGACCATGCGAAAAATCTCTGCCGTCGTGCGCCCGAGCGTCTTCCCCAAGTCAGCCAGTGACAAGCCCTCCGGATGACTCGCCAGCAGCTCAATGATGTCCAGCCCCTTCTCGAGCGCCGGCGCCGAGTATCGCGTGTTGTCCAAAATCTCTCCTTGCCCAAAGCCAGATGTCCACCTTCAACCGGTCTCAGCGTAGCGAGATCCGGCAACGGCATGGCGTGATTGTAGATCGTGAAACCCTTGTATTTGTCGCCATCGTTGAAGGAAAACGAACTCAACCGGGCATCGGGAAAACACCGATGAAAATTCATGTATGAAATAGCGTTTTATCTTTAAAATGATTTGCATCGGTGGAAAAGTGGTCCGCAGGACGTGCGAGACACGAGATCCGCAACGCGGAGTGATTCGCCGCAACAAGCAGCATGGGACCAGAGAAGGGAACGTTGATGGCTGAAGTGGCATTCAAACAGGTGCAGAAGTCGTTCGGCACCGTACAGGTGTTGAAGCAGATCGACCTGACTGTTGCGGACGGCGAGTTCCTCGTGCTCGTGGGACCCAGCGGCTGCGGCAAGTCGACATTGCTGCGTGCGCTGGCGGGACTGGAAGGCGTGACGCACGGACGCATTCTGATCGACGGTCGCGTGGTCAACGACCTGCCGCCGAAAGACCGGGACATCGCGATGGTGTTCCAGAACTATGCGCTGTACCCGCATATGAGCGTGCTCGAGAACCTCACCTTCGCGTTAAAGCTGCGCGATTTGAAGCCCGATGAAATCGCGGCTCGCGCCAATCAGGCGGCAACCATTCTTGGGCTTCAGGACTTGCTCGGCCGATATCCGCGCCACTTGTCCGGCGGTCAGCGTCAGCGCGTGGCAATGGGACGCGCGATCGTACGTGACCCAAAAGTGTTTCTCTTCGACGAACCGTTGTCGAACCTCGACGCGAAGCTACGCGTTCAAATGCGGGCGGAGATCAAGGCGCTGCATCAGCGCTTGCGTGCAACGACGGTCTACGTGACGCACGATCAGATTGAAGCGATGACGATGGCGGACCGCATCGTCGTGCTGAACGCTGGGGCGATCGAGCAGATCGGCGCACCGCTCGAACTCTACGATGACCCCGACAACCTGTTTGTCGCGAGTTTTATCGGCTCGCCTTCCATGAATCTTTTTACCGGCCGCTACGAGTTGCAAAACGATGGCGCGCGGGTGCGGATTGGCGATTTTTCGATACAAGTGCCGGTGGTCAACGCTAAACACGGGCAAGAGGTAACGGTCGGCGTGCGGCCCGAGCATCTTGTGGTGGCGGAGACGGGCGGCATTCCATTCAACGTGGATGTAGTTGAACCAACCGGCGCGTCGACCGAGTTATTCGGCACGGTCGCGGGACAGCGCTGTTGCGTGATCGTGAACGGACGTTTGTCATTGCGCCCGGAGCAGGGCGTCCGGCTTGAGGCCGATCTGTACAACACCCGCGTCTTCGATACCAGCACCGGCCGCCGGCTGCGCTGAAGAGCTAGAAAAAACCACACGCAAGCCGTACCGCTCGACGTCACGGCAGATAACAAAGGAGATGAATCATGGTTAGGGATTCGATGAAAACCGGCCTCAAGATCGCTGTATCGGTACTGGCTTTAGCGGGTCTGGTTGCCACGACCGCCGCGCGCGCCGACAACGAATACAAAGGCTATACGCTGCGCGTCAAGCTGATCGGTGGCGTGCAATATGAGGCGCTCTACACGCGCATTCCGCTCTGGGAAAAAGAGACCGGCGCGAAGGTCGAGATCGTCTCGCGCAAGAGTCACTTCGAACTGGATCGTGAGTTGAAGCAGGACATTGCTTCGCAGCATATCGACTATTGCGTGTCGTCGAATCATACGAATTTCTCTGCGCAATATCCCATCTTCCGCGACCTCAAGGGTTTGTTCCCCGCGAGTTATCTCGCCGCATTCGCGCCTGCCTTGCTGAAGCAGTCCGAGGTGAAGGGACAGCTAGTGCAGATTCCGCGATCAACGGATATTGAAGCGCTGTACTACAACAAAGTCGCTTACGCCGATCCAGCGAATCGCGATGCATACAAGAAGAAGTTTGGCACTGACCTTGCGCCCCCGAAAACCTTCGCGGAGTTCACGCAGCAGGCGACCTTCTTTACGAAGGCGCCGAACTTCTACGGCACACAATTTCCGGGCAAGGACGAAGCGCTGACGGGCACGTTCTACTCGCTGCTGGTAGCAAACGGCGGCCAGTTACTCGATGCCAAGATGCAACCCAAGTTCAATTCGCCAGTGGGCGTGAAGACGCTCGACTGGTTCGTGAACCTGTACAAAGCGGGCGTGGTGCCGAAGGGCGTGCCGAGCTACGTCTGGGACGATCTTGGCAACAACTTCGCATCGGGCAAGGTGGCGCTCGATCTCGACTGGCCGGGTTTTGCATCGTTCTATAACGACCCGAAAACGTCGAAGCTTGCCGGCAACGTGGGTGTAGTTCGTGCGCCGCTGGGCGCGGCCAACAAACGGCCGGGCTGGTCGGGTTCGCATAGCTTCTCGATCACGAAAGTATGTGCGCGTCCGGAAGTGGCGGCGAGTTTTATCCAGTTCCTGACGAGCAAGGATTCGCAAATGGTCGAGGCGCGTCTCGGCTCGATTCCTTCACGTGTTGATGCACAGCAGGCCATCGTCCAGGAGTTCAAGACGAAGGATGATCATTTCATGGCGGACGCGGTAGCAACCTTCAGCCAGGCGGCGAAGGAAGACTCGTTCACCCCGCCGCGCGTCGCGCAATGGAATGAGATTTCCAATGCGCTGTGGCCGGAATTGCAGAAGGCGATCATCGGCGACGAAACCTCGCAGCAAGCGCTCGACAACGCAGCGAAGAAGGTCGCGGACATCATGCAGGACGCGGCGGACAACCAGTAACCAGCGATCAACATGCAATCCAATACGCCTTACTCGATCGGCGGCGAGCCTGCTCTTGCCACACGCGCCAAGCGCATCCCGCTGCCGATCAAACTGCTGATGCCTGCGTTCCTGGCGGTCGGGATCGTGGTGATCCTGCCGCTGTTGTTCTCGTTTTATACGAGCTTCACGGCGTACCGCTTGACCGATCCTGACACCCTTTCTCACTGGATCGGCTGGCGTAACTACGAACGGGCGTTTGCGAATGGCGACTTCTGGGCCGCATTCGGCCGCACGATTTTATTCCTCACCATTGCGCTGAATCTCGAACTGTTGCTGGGCCTTGGCGTGGCGTTACTGCTCAATCAAGTGACGAAAGGCCAGCGCGCGTTACGCACGGTGATGATGTTCCCGATGATGTTCTCGCCCGTGCTCGTCGGCTTCCAGTTCAAGTTCATGCTCAACGACAGCACGGGAATTGTGAACAACCTGATGCAGACGCTGTTCGGCGCGAAGTCGGCGTTCCCGTTTCTCGTCGATGCCAAATCCGCGCTTGCATCGCTGATTGCCGCCGAGGTATGGAACTCGACACCCATCTTCGCGGTGATCCTGCTGGCCGGTTTGATGGCGTTGCCGAAAGATCCGATAGAAGCATCGAAGGTGGATGGCTGTACCTCCTGGCAAACGTTCCGCTACGTCACGCTGCCGTATCTGATGCCGTTCATCTATATCTCCATGACGATCCGTTCGCTCGATGTTGGCCGAGCCTACGACATCGTGCGCATCATGACGAACGGCGGTCCGGGCGGACGCACGGAATTGCTCTGGACAATGGTCGGACGCATTGCCTACGACGACTCGCGCATGGGTTATGCCAATGCGATTGCGTATGTCTCGGTGCTGGTGTCCATCCTCTTCACGCTCTATTTCTTCCGCAAATTAAGCGGCGCGCGCAAACACATGGGGCCAGCCTGAGATCATGAGCGATATGGCATTCAAAGGCGCGTTCCTGCGCAAGTCGGCGATGTGGTTCGGTGTGTTCATCGTGATGGCGATCATCTGCTTGCCGGGGCTGTGGGTCGTGCTCAACGCGTTCCGTTCGAACGTGGCAATTTTGTCGAATCAATCGCCGCTCGTCGGTGCGAGTTACACGCTCGATAACTTCAAGAGCATGTTCGGCTACGGGCAAATGGCGTCGCTGCCTATCAGCCAGTATTTTGTGAACTCGCTGATCATTTCTTGTGTGAGCACAATCGCCGCGCTGGCGGTCGGCGTGCTTGGCGGTTATGCGTTTGCGCGTTTCGAGTTCAGGCACAAGAAGGTCATGTTCGTGGCGCTGATGCTCACGCGCGCCATTCCGGGCATAGCGTTGTCGCTGCCTATTTTCATGCTTTGGGCATGGACCGGCCTGCTGGATACGCGCATTGGCGTGATCCTCGTTTATCTCGCGATGAACGTGCCGTTCACCATCTGGCTCATCGATGGCTTCTTTCGCGAGGTGCCAATCGAGTTGTCGCAAGCGGCGCAGATCGATGGATGTAATCGCTGGCAGGCGTTCTGGCGCATCGAATTGCCGCTGGCGAAAAGCGGGATTGCATCGGCGGGGATCTTTGCGTTTCTCACGAGCTGGAACGAATTCGCACTCGCCACGCAATTGTGCCGAAGCCCCGATACGAAGACCTTGCCCGTGGGGCTGATGGACTTCACCGCGCAGTTTTCGGTCGACTGGGCCGGCATGTGCGCGATGGCCGTGATCATCATCATTCCAGCGATCGTGCTGACGTTTATCGTGCAAAAACATTTGATCGCGGGGCTGACGCTCGGCGGCGTGAAGGGCTGAACAAGCTTTAAAGGAATACGAAAATGACAACTATCGATACTGTCGACATCCGCCAAGTCGACCTTCAACCCAAAGTCAAACGTACGGACGCGATCCAGTCGTTCGTGGTGCAGGAGACTGTATTGGTGACGCTTCGTTGCAGCGACGGCAGCGTGGGCACGGGATACACCTACACCATTGGCACGGGCGGTTCGTCCATTGTCGCGTTGCTGCACGATCACCTTGCACCGTTACTGATTGGACGCGATCCTGCAGAGTACGAAGCAATCTGGCGTGACCTGTTTTTCCACACGCATGCGACCGCTGTTGGCGCGATTACGAGCCTTGCGCTGGCCGCAATCGATACCGCTCTATGGGACCGCAACACGCGCGTGGCGAACCTGCCGCTGTGGGTCGCGGCCGGCGGATCGAAGCCGCGCACACGCACGTATTCAACGGAAGGCGGATGGTTGCATTTATCGGAGGCGGAACTCGTCGATCAAACCTTGCAAGCGCGCGATGCCGGTTTTCACGGCGCGAAGATCAAGGTCGGCCGGCCGCATCTGGCTGAAGACACACGGCGGCTCACGGCCGTACGTGGCGCGATGGGCGATGACTTCGAGATCATGGTCGACGCGAATCAGGGCTTCACGTTGTCCGAAGCCATCCGTCGCGCGCATGCGTTCGAGCCGTTGCGGCTTGCATGGCTCGAAGAGCCGATGCCCGCTGAAAATATCGCGGCGCATCAGCGGCTTTGCGCTGCGAGTTCGGTGCCCATTGCGGTGGGGGAATCGATGTATCACCCCGCGCAATTCGCCGAGTATCTGAAGGCGGATGCATGCTCGATCGTTCAGGCCGACGTCGCGCGGGTGGGCGGAATCACGCCGTGGTTGAAGGTGGCGCATCTGGCGGAGACCATGAACGTGTCTATCTGCCCGCACTTCCTCATGGAACTGCATGTGAGTTTGTGCGCGGCCGTGCCGAATGCAACGTGGCTCGAATATATTCCGCAGTTGGATGCACTGACCGGCAAGCAGGTTCAGATCGAGCAAGGTTATGCGGTTGCGCCGATGGAGCCGGGGATTGGTATCGACTGGGATTGGGATGCGATTCAGGCGACGCAGCGCACGCATGTTTGCGTCGATGCCCGCGCGGCGGCTTAAGCGATGAGCACGAATGTGATGCGCCATTGCCTGTCACTCGATCTACGCGATGACCCTGAAGTCATTGCGCAATACGACCGTTATCACGAGGCGGTGTGGCCTGAAGTGCTGGATGCACTGCGAGCGGCAGGCATCATCGATATGACGATCTGGCGGCGTGACGCGCGTTTGGTGATGTTGATTGAAACGGAGCCTGATTTCAGCTTCGATAAACTCGTCGCGGGGGCGCAGGTTCATCCGCGCGTGACGGAGTGGAATGCGTTGATGGCAAGCTTTCAGCGTCCGTTGCCGGGTGCAACGAGCGCTGAGTGGCAACCGATGAAACTCGCGTTCAATATGCAGGCACAGTTGAACATCCGCGAAAGCTGAGCGCATGCTCCTTGCAGGTCAGACAATTCGTACGATCACGGAAAACACCCATACCGCAATACCGACGCCGCCGACCAGGCATACCGCTACTGCGCATAAACGCCAAAGGGTCTTCATCGGTCGTACCTAAAAAAGAAGGCCGCAAAGCGGCCTGAAGAGGGGGTACTACAGGGGGATCAATGGAACGCATCGTAAAGCGCGAGACTTAAGAGAACATTAAGCCGCGCTGAGCGCATCCTGATCAGGCCCTGATCACACCCGTGCCCCTTGCTCTATTTTCTCTCGGATTGAAAAAAATGAAGCCCGGGACAACTTGCGTTCTCCCGGGCTTCAGCTTTTGCACTCTTCAGCGTTACGACGGAACGGATGTTGATCGAATGATCGATCGCTCCGGTCGTACGGCCTCGGAATTAGTTATGCGAGTACAGCGAGCGTGTGTTGCTTACGCTAACGCGGCTGCCCGATTGCGATTGCGTGTCTTGCACGCCGCCGTACGACGTTGCGTTCGCATTGGCTTGCGCTTGTTCAGCTGCAACCGTTTGTGCGCTTTGGCCGCGTTGCGATGCCGGTGCACCAACGTTCGGGTTATACGACGGTGCCGGGCCGTAGCCGCTGCTGGCGAATGCGGGGGCAGCCAGGGCTGCGGAAGTGGCGACCAACAAGGCGGCGATAAGATTCTTGTTCATGATGTGCTCCGATTTGCATGAGTTTTAAGGGGCGCAGTGGCTTGGTTTTTCTGCTCACTGCGTCGATGAAATGCAGTGTATACCCTTACTATCGAATTATTGTACCGATAGGATGCAATTGACTTTTCGCAATCCGCTAATAATGAGATGCGGTCTGCACACCGCTAAGCACGCAGAATCTAGTCGTGAAGCGTCTCGATAATCGCCGCCGTGATGGCGCTGCGCCCGTAGGAAGCCCTCTCAACCATCCCGACTGTCCGAAGTATTGGCGGTTGCGCTATCGGGATCAGCCGCAACGACGGGTCCGTCTGCCATCCGGCCCTATGTAGCTGTGGCAGCACCGTCACCCCTACGTTCTTCCTCACCAGCGCCACAATCGTCTCGATGGAATTCAGCTCCAGATACTCGGTCACCGCTAGTCCGAGCGTCGTTAGCGCCTGATCGACGACCACGCCGGTTCGCACACGCCGGTCGAAACGCAAGAACCCATGCGATGCCAAAATCCGGCGCGGGTCGGTATCGGTGATCTCGCGGTTCACGATCAACATGAGCGGCTCCGTGTAGAGCGGCGTCCATTTGAGGGTGTCAGGCAAGGTCTGGTCGGGCCGTGCTACAACGGCGGCAATATCCAGCTCTCCCTGCTCCACCATGACCGTCAACTCGTCCGAGCGGGCCGACAGCAACCTCACATCTAACCCGGGATGAGCCGTCTTTAGCTGTGCAACCCCTAACGATAGCGCCTGAATCACCGATACAACAGCGCCAATGGCCACAGGCCCCTGCATCGACCCGGCAGGCGTAGCTTCCAGTTCATCAAGCAGATCCAATATCTGCTCGACCTTCGGGCGAATGTCGTGCCCTTGTCGGTTCAACGTAATCTGCCGTGCGCTGCGGTCAAAAAGCTGGCGCCCCAGCGCTTGCTCTAGCCCACGCATCTGCAAGCTGACTGCGGCCTGGGTAAGCGCGACCTTATCGGCGGCTGCCGCGAACGAGCCCGTCCGCGCAACCGCGCGGAATGTCTTCAGCATTCGAATTGTCGGCATGGATTAGTTAACGTGAGAGTTGACATGAGTCATTCAAGTAAAAGTTAAGCATCAAAAAGAAAGTTTAATATTTCCTGATGGATTTGGGCCGACATAATTACTTCATTGAAAGTTTTGACGATGGGCGACCGCGGGATCGTCAACACCCGCGCCGACATAGACTAAAAGGTCGCGGCTAGCCGCCTGTCATGCCCCGCAGCGGAGTACTGAAATTTGTCGACGTTAAGCAAGCTGCCAGTGAACAAGCCCGATCTCCCCGATCAGGTCAATTTGCCTGCCAGGCATCCCGTACTCGAAGTCAGCGGTTTCTCGCTGAAATTCTCGCGCGCCGCGCATGTTCCGAATCTCGTCGAGAACGTCTCGTTCTCCGTGAATGCGGGCGAAACGCTGTGCATCGTCGGGGAATCGGGATGCGGCAAAAGCGTGACGTCGCTGGCGATGATGGGTTTGCTGCCCAGCCCGCCGGCCAATATCGTGGCGGGGAAAGCGATGTTCGACGGCCGCGATCTCTTCAAGCTGAGCGAACGCGAACTCGCCGATATCCGCGGCAACCGGATGTCGATGATCTTCCAGGAGCCGATGACCTCGCTCAACCCCGCATTCACCGTCGGACATCAGATCGCGGAATGCGTGCAGCGGCATCGCGGTTTGAGCAGCGCGGCGGCGCGTAAGGAAGCGCTGGACATGCTGCGCCTCGTGCGCATTCCTGCGCCGGAAACGCGGCTCGACGCGTATCCGCACGAGTTGTCCGGCGGCATGCGCCAGCGCGTGATGATCGCGATGGCGCTGGCGAATCGCCCGCAGTTGGTGATCGCCGATGAACCCACGACCGCGCTCGATGTCACTATCCAGGCGCAGGTGTTATTGCTGGTGCGCAGCCTGCAAGCCGAAACCGGCACGGCAATGGTGTTGATCACGCACGACCTCGGCGTGGTGGCTGAAGTGGCCGATTACGTCGCGGTCATGTACGCGGGACGGATCGTGGAATATGGTTCGGTGGATGAAATTTTCGATGACCCGCAGCATCCGTACACCATCGGCCTGATGGGCGCGATTCCATCGGTGGGAAAACGCGAAGGCGCGCTCGCGACCATTCGCGGTTCCGTGCCGTCGCCGGAACAGATGCCTAAAGGTTGTCGGTTCGCGCCGCGTTGTCCGTTCGTGGAGGAAAGGTGTGTCGACGCGGTGCCTCCCGATAAACAGCTGGACGGAACGCATCGGGTGGCCTGTTGGGTCGCGCCGGTTGAACTTGCTCTTGGCGGGGCAGCGGCATGAACCTCAACGCTCCCATCATTGAAGCCAGGGACCTGACCAAGCACTTCGGCGGGACCCGCAATATGTTCACGCGTACGCCGACGGTCTACGCGGTGAACGGTGTGTCGTTTTCCGTGCAGAAGGGCGAGACATTTGCCATCGTCGGGGAATCGGGTTGCGGCAAGTCGACGCTTGGACGCCTGTTGCTGCGTCTTATCGATAGCACTGAAGGCCGGGTAATTTATGAGGGTAAGGACATCACGCATCTGGGCACCGAGCCCATGCGCCGGCTGCGTCGCGAGATGCAGATCATCTTCCAGGATCCGTTCGCATCGCTGAATCCGGGCATGACGGTGGGGCAAATCATTGGCGAACCGATTGCGTTGCATGGTCTCGCGAAGGGTGCGGCACTTCGGCAACGCGTGTCCGACTTGCTGCATACAGTTGGATTGCAACCCGGTTACGCTGAACGTTATCCGCATGAGTTTTCGGGCGGCCAACGGCAGCGTATAGGCATTGCGCGAGCGCTGGCGGGTGAACCCAAGCTGATCGTCGGAGATGAACCCGTCTCCGCGCTCGATGTCTCGGTTCAAGCTCAGGTAATCAACCTGCTTGAGTCGCTGAAGCAGAAGCTTGGCCTGACGCTGATCATGATCGCGCACGACCTCGCGGTGATCCGCCATATGAGCGATCGCGTGGCGGTGATGTATCTCGGCGAAATCGTGGAAATGGCGGATGTGAACGATCTGTTCGATCAACCGCTTCATCCTTATACGCAAGCGTTATTGCAAGCGATTCCGGCGAGCAGTCCGCGTCAGCGCCGCAGCAAACCTTCGTTGACTGGTGACCTGCCGAGTCCGACCGCGCCGCCTTCAGGATGCCGTTTTCATCCACGATGTCCGCATGCCCGGGCACGCTGCGCCGACGAACAACCGGTCAGCGAAACGCTTGCGAACGGCCACCGGGTCGCATGCCATTTCTGGCGCGAGATTCAGAACGCGGGCGGCGGCGCGCCTCTCGTTTCCGTCGTCAGCCCGAAGCTTACAGAGCGGCTGGCGGTGTATCGGCAACGTCAGGCAACGGTCGACGGCGCTGCGCAAGAACAATCGAACCCACAGTAAACGGGGAAGTCCAGATGCGAAAGATTTTGTTGGCCGCGGCGCTCGCCGCGGGTCTCTCAAGCACCAGCGCTGTGATGGCTCAGTCGAACTCCACTATCCGGATCGGCTTGCAAGACGATATCGGCACCCTCGATCCGGCGCGCAGCAGTCAGGTTGTCGATCGGATCGTGTTCAGTTCGCTCTGCAATTCGCTGGTGGATATTGGCCCGGACCTGAAGGTCGTGCCCATGCTTGCGACCTCATGGAGCATGAGCGCCGACAACAAGACGCTCACGTTCAAGCTGCGCCAAGGCGTGAAATTCCACGACGACGAGCCCTTCAATGCCGCCGCCGTCAAGGCGAATCTCGACCGTGCGCGTTCCATGCCGGCGAGCAATCGCAAGAGCGAGTTGGCCTCCATCGATCACGTGGATGTGGTCGATGAGTTCACCGTCGCCATCGTGTTGAAAGCGCCCGATGCCGCGCTGCTCGCCACGCTCACCGATCGCGCCGGCATGATGCTCGCGCCGAAAACGCTCACCGATGACGCGGGCGTTTCCACGCATCCGGTTTGCTCGGGTCCGTACAAGTTTGTCGAGCGCGTGCAAAATGACCGCGTGGTTCTGCAGAAATTCGCGGGCTACTGGGACGCCGATAAATACCCGATCCAGAAAGTCATTTTCCAGCCGATTCCCGACAGCACCGTGCGCCTCGCGAACTTGCGTTCGGGTTCGCTCGACATGCTGGAACGTCTCGCACCTTCCGACGTGGCATCGGTGAAAAGCGACAAGAACCTCAACTTCATTTCGATGAGCGGTTTAGGCTTCTACGACCTCACGTTCAACGTCTCGAACGGAGCGCGCGCGCCGAAGGCGTTCAAGGACAAACGCGTGCGTCAGGCGTTCGAGCTTGCCATCGATCGCGACGCAATCAACCAGGTGATCGGCGGCGGGATTTTCGCGCCAATCAACCAGGCGATACCGTCTAACAGCCCGTACTTCGATGCATCGATCAAGACGACCAAACGCGATATTCCGAAGGCAAAAGCGTTGCTCAAGGCCGCCGGTTTCGAGCAGCTTAATGTGGAGCTGACCTTTGGTAACAACACGGTGTCGAACCAGATGGCGCAGATGCTGCAAGCCATGCTGTCCGAGGCCGGGATCAACCTGAAGCTGCGTCCGACTGACTATGCCGCTGCGCTGAATGCATCGACGAAAGGCGACTTCGAATTGCTGTATCTCGGCTGGTCGGGCCGCACGGACCCGGATGGCAACCTGCATCAGTTCGTGACCTGCAAGGGCAACCTGAACTACGGGCGTTATTGCAATCCTGACGTAGACAAGCTGCTCGACGATGCGCGCGTTAAATCGACAGTCGCCGAGCGCAAGCCGATCTACGATGCTGCGCAGAAGTTACTCGCCGATGAAGACCCGATCATCTATCTCTATGCGCAGCCATGGCCATACGCATTGTCGAAGAAAGTGCAGGGCTTTACGCCATACCCTGACGGGCTGATCCGTCTGCGTGGCGTGAGCATCAAGGGGTAATCCGTCCATGTTGCGAATCATCGCCAACCGCGCGCTTGTGGCCATCCCGACACTGATCCTGGTGTCGATGATGATCTTCGGCCTGCAAAAAATGCTACCCGGCGATCCGGTCCTGGCGATGGCCGGTGAAGACCAGAACCCGCAAGTTATCGCTACGTTGCGGCTGAAGTATCACCTGGATGAACCCGTGCCCGTGCAGTACTTGCTGTGGGTAAAGGACATTCTTCATGGTGATCTGGGCGCATCGCTGAGAACCGATGTGCCGGTGACCAGACTCATCGCCCAGAAGTTGCCGGTGACGTTGCAACTGGCCGTGATGGCGATGATCTTTGCGATTGGCATCGGTTTGCCGCTTGGGGTTTTATCGGCGGCGAACAAGGGGAAAGCGCTTGACTATGGTGCGAATATTCTCGCGCTTACCGGTATGTCGATACCCAATTTTTGGCTCGGAATCATCCTGATCTTTTTAGTGTCGGTGAAATGGCAGTTGTTGCCTTCATCCGGATACGTGTCGCCGACCGAGGACTTCTGGTTGAGCATCAAGACCATGCTGATGCCTGCATTCGTGTTGGGCGCGGCGCTCGGCGCGCAGTTGATGCGGCACACGCGTAGCGCGATGCTGAGCGTGCTGCGCAGCGACTACATTCGAACGGCGCGCGCGAAAGGCTTGCTACGCGGCACGGTAGTGGTCAAGCACGGCTTTCGCAATGCGCTGATTCCGATCGTCACGGTGCTCGCGCTGCTGTTCGGTGAGCTGCTCGCGGGCGCGGTGCTGACCGAGCAAGTGTTCACTATTCCGGGCTTCGGCAAGCTGGTCGTCGACGCCGTTTTCAATCGGGATTACGCCGTCGTCCAAGGCGTCGTGCTGGTTACGGCGGTAGGGTTTATCGTGGTAAATCTGTTCGCCGATGTCTTATACGTTCTGCTCAATCCGCGGCTGAGGAAAAGCTGATGGCAACTATTGTTGAAGCGGAAACTGCCGCCCTGCCGCGCAAACGCAATCGCGCGTTAGGTCGCTTCATGCGCAATCGTGCGGCCGTGGCGGGCGCCGTGATTGTGCTTCTGGTGATTCTTGTGGCCATATTCGCACCGTGGCTTTCGCCCTACGATCCCATTCAGGCCAGCTTTATGACGGTGCGGCAAGCGCCATCGGCAAGTCATTGGTTTGGAACCGATGAACTCGGTCGCGACGTTTTCACGCGCTTGCTGTGGGGCGCGCGGGCTTCGTTGTTGGCGGGCGTGGTGTCGGTAGGAATTGCGGTGGTCGTCGGCGTGCCGCTAGGGCTGTTGGCGGGCTACTTCGGCAAGCTCGTCGATGGCGTGATCTCGCGGTTCACCGACGCATTGCTGTCCATCCCGTTCCTGATCCTCGCCATTGCATTAGCCGCGTTCCTCGGACCGAGCCTCACCAACGCGATGATCGCTATCGGCGTGTCGGCCATGCCGCGCTTTGTGCGTCTGACGCGCGGCCAGGCGATCAGCGTCAAAGCGGAGGATTATGTGGAAGGCGCGCGCGCTATCGGGCTCGGGCACTTTCGCATTATCGTCCGCTATATTTTTCCGAACGTGCTGCCGCCGATCATCGTGCAGGCGAGTCTCACGGTTGCCATGGCAATCATCGCGGAAGCCAGCTTGTCGTTCCTCGGTCTCGGGCAATTGCCGCCCGCGCCATCGTGGGGATCGATGCTGAATACTGCTAAGGATTTCGTCAGCCAGGCGCCGTGGATGTCGATCTTCCCGGGCATCGCCATCTTCCTGGCTGTGCTCGGCTTCAACCTGCTCGGTGATGGACTGCGCGACGCGCTCGATCCGCGCGAGCTGTGACCTGTGCCCCAACAACTTTCATCAATCAAAGAGACGAGTTTTCCATGACCCGCTTCAACTGGCAGAACCCCTATCCCACGCCGCGCTTGCCCGTGTTCGCGCGCAATATTGTTTCCACATCGCATCCCCTCGCCGCGCAAGCCGGATTACGGATGTTATGGAAGGGCGGCAACGCTGTCGATGCGGCTATCGCGGCCGCAGCAGCCATCACGCTGGTCGAGCCCGTGTCGTGTGGCCTTGGTGGCGACGCGTTCGCGCTCGTCTGGGACGGCGCCAAGCTGCACGGATTGAACGCATCGGGTGTATCTCCGGCGGCGTGGAATGTCGATTACTTCAAGAACAAGTATGGCGAGCAAAACGGCTTGGCGAACCAGCCGAAACGCGGCTGGGATGCGGTCACCGTACCTGGCGTCATCGCGGGATGGGAAGCGTTGCACGCGAAGTTCGGCTCGTTGCCGTTCGGCGATCTGATGGAACCGGCCATTGAAATTGCCGAGCGCGGTCACGCGGTGGCGAGCATCGTGGCGTACAAATGGGCGGCGGCCATTCCCGAGTTGAAAGACCAACCGGGTTTCGCCGATACCTTCATGCCGCGCGGCCGCGCGCCGGAGATCAGCGAGTTGATGCGTTATCCCGGTCATGCAAAGACCTTGCGCACGCTTGCCGAACACGGTCCGCGCGCGTATTACGAAGGCGAGATCGCCGAGAAGATCGCGGCGTTCGCGAAGCAGGGCGGCGGCGCGATGACCGCTGCCGATCTGCGTAACTACAAGGCTGACTGGGTCGAGCCGATCTCGAAGGATTATCGCGGGCATACGGTCCATGAGATTCCGCCGAACGGGCAGGGCATTGCCGCGCTGATCGCGCTCGGTATCCTCGATAAATTCGATGTGAAGTCGCTGACCGTCGACAAGATCGAGTCGCAGCATTTGCAGATCGAAGCCATGAAGCTCGCTTTCGCCGATGTCTATCAGTACGTCGCCGATCCGCGTTCCATGGACGTCACGCCCGAGCAGATGCTCGACGACACGTACCTCACCGAGCGCGCCAAGCTGATCGATCCGGGCAAGGCGAAGCACTTCGACTTCGGCATGCCGCCGGCGGGCGGGACCATCTATATGTCGGTGGCGGACGAGCGCGGCATGATGGTCAGTTTCATCCAGTCGAACTACATGGGCTTTGGCTCAGGCGTGGTCGTGCCGGATACGGGTATCGCGATGCAGAACCGCGGCTTTGGTTTCTCCATGGATCCGAAATCCGCGAACGTGGTGGAGGGCGGCAAGCGTCCGTTCCATACGATCATCCCGGCGTTCCTCACGCAGGACGTAAATGGCACGCAGGAAGCGGTGATGAGTTTTGGCGTGATGGGCGGCGACATGCAGCCGCAAGGCCATTTGCAATCCATCGTGCGGATGCTCGATTACGGGCAACAACCGCAAGCTGCTTGCGATGCACCGCGCTGGAAGGTCAACCGCGATTTCACCATCGATGTGGAATCGACGCTGGATCGCGAAACGGTGACGGCGCTTGAGGCGATGGGACACACGATTAAATCCGTCGATGATCCTTATATGGACTTTGGTTCAGGTCAGTACATCTGGAAGCTTGATCGCAATGATCCAGAGCGTGGGTATGTTGCGGCAAGCGATAGCCGTAGGGATGGGCTGGCGGCGGGGTTCTAGACGGAGATACGTCCGGTTACCTTTATCGTATTCCGGTAGCACTTGTATCTGACACTTCTCCCTACACTCGATTACGTAAACCACACGTTTGCACATCGAGTGCACGGAGAGACGCAATGAACAAGAAGATCCTGGGTGCTGTACTGGGCTTGAGTGTATTGATGGTGTCGGCGGCAGCGTCCGCTCACGTTAATGTCGACGTGGGGATCGGTGTACCGGGATATTACGCGCCCCAGCCGGTGTACGTTGCGCCGCCTGTTGTCGTAGGGTATGGATACGGCGGCTATCGCGACGAGGGGTGGCGCGAACGTCAATGGCGTCACCGCGAATGGCGGCATGAAGCGTGGCGGGAGAACCATGGACGCGGCGACCGCCGTGGTTACGGCTATTGAGTGTTGACCGGTTTTTCGATCGACCTTAAAGCATTCAGCTAGCTCGTACGTGCTCGTACGTGCTCGTACGAAGAAGGGCCGTTCATCCAACCGACGTTGGTGAACGGCCCTTTCCATTGGCGATTGGCGCGTGACTGCGCGCGTTACGAAGCCGACGCCAGCGCATACCGCCGGCAATGTTCGAGATAACCGGCCTCGTGGCTGCTGACCAACTCCACGATACTTTTCCATAACCACGATGGCGCATCGAGCGACTTTGACTTCGCGCGTCGCAACTCGGATAACCACGCGCGCCGCTGTGGCGCATCCATCTGGCGGGCGTGTGCTTTGCCAACGACCATCGCGAGGTAGCGCGCTGCTTTCATCGCTTCGTCCTGCGTCAGTTGCTCAACCGTCAGCTTCATATCCTGCGGCAACAACTCGCGAATCACCACCGACCGGTCGTTCAAGCGCGCCGAGCGCATCCGTTCACCCAGCCACGGCGTCAGATGCCGCGCCCCTTCCACGATCCGTTCGGCGTTATCGCGTGGCATGCGCTTGGCCACGTCGGCATCCGTGTAACGCGGCGCCGCGGCCTTCACGCCTTCCTTGATATCGATCAGGCAAAGATCGTCGCCTTCTACTGCACCGCCGTCGATATCCAGCAACACCGCATATCGCAAGCGGCCGAGCGAGCTGCAGCCTTTCACCCAATAGGCAGCATCGATCACGGTGACGTTTTCTTCGTCGGCTTCCTTGCGCAAAGCGGTTGCTATATCCGCAATCTCGCGCTGCCGGAACAACGTGTCTATTTCAATGCGCTCGATCTTGTCGAGCGGCCAGAAACGCTTGCCGAGGGGAATGGTCGGCTCAATATCTTCGATACGTTCGATCGCCAGTTGCTTCCACGTGCGTCGTACCGCTTCCTTCATCATCACCCGCACTTCTTCGGGTTTCGTGTCCTTGACGGAGCGGCGGCTGGAACGGTCGAAGGCATGTTCGTAGCCTTGCGCGACCGCTTCCATCATGCGCGCTGTCGTGACGCCGGGCAGATCGGAGCCGCGCGCGGCCGTTGCCAGCGATAACCCCAGCCGAATGATGTCGTGCGCCGGATTGCCGATCACGGTCTGGTCGAGATCGCGGATCTGGATTTCCACGCGGCCGTCGGCGTTGGCAATAGGTCCAAGGTTGCCGGTGTGGCAATCTCCGCAAATCCAGATAGCCGGACCTTCGGGCAGCGTGTGGCCTTCAATGCCGTCGAGCCATTCGTAGAATTTGGTCGTGCTGCCTCGCACGTAAGCATGTGCGGATTCGGCCATCTTCATGTTGCGGCGCTCGAATAGGAGCGCTTGACGATCATCGGGGCGGGGTAGCTTGAATTTCTTTTTCTTGGGCATGGGATCGTCCTGTGGTGCTTGTTTAGAGCAAAGCGCATGCCGTCGCGATGTAATGCAATTGAAGGGTTTTGTCGCTGGATTTGATCGTGCCGCAAACTGGTCGAGCGTTGTGATCGTCGGACTCGGCGGCAGGATTTTTGATCCTGTACGGTATCGGCCTGATCTTTCCAAGGAGACACAATGACGCTGCCCATCTTTTCCATGGTCGATACCGCGCCCACGCCGGTCGGTCCTTTTTCTCACGCGGCCGAAGCGGATGGCTGGGTGTTCCTCACCGGCCAAATGCCGACCGATCCGGCCGATGACTCCAAGCCCTTGCCCGCAGGTGTGGAAGCGCAGACGCGTCGGGTGATGGATAACCTGATTCTTGTGCTGGAGGGGATTGGACTATCGCTGGATAACGTGGTCAGCGCGCGGATTTTCCTGACTGAATTCAAACGCGATTACGCCGCGATGAACGATGTTTATAAGGGCTACTTTTTGCCTAAGCCGTTGCCGGCGAGGACGTGTATCGGCGTGACGGGGTTGGCGCGTGATGCGCTTGTGGAAATTGATTTTGTTGCCAAGCGTTGAGTTGATTTACGGGCGCTTGGGCGCAGCCGATGAGTCCACATAGCGGAAGGTGAGGTTGATCCGTTCTCCACGCGCCTCGGGTTGCTTCGGCACTCTATGCGCCCAGTCGAGTTGAGTGCGCCCCTGCATGATCAGCAGGCTGCCGTGCGTGAGCTGAAACGTATGCGTTTGCCGCGTCTTCGTATGCCGGAAGTCGAAGGTCCGCGTCGTGCCCAGACTTACCGAGGCAATCACCGGTTGCGGCCCGAGTTCGCGCTCCTTGTCGGCATGCCAGCCCATGCTGTCCATTCCAGTGCGGTAGCGGTTGACCAACACGCTGTTGAACGCAGTTTGAGCGGCGGCTTCGGCTTTTGTTTTCAACAATAAAACCGTCGGCGTCCACGGCTTGGGGATGTTGCGAATGCCCGAGTACACGTACA